>JAKAGC010000010.1 GCA_021817755.1 Acidobacteriota bacterium
GATACCTTCCGGGATAACTAATTTTTCGACGTTTTTCCTGATTGGACCAAATGAATCCGCAGCACGATGGGTGCGCAGCACATCTCCTGAAACCGTAATGGTTCTTTTTCCGTTTCGATGGGCAATCTGTCCCTCTGTCCAATCCGGTGAAATTGACGCCAATTGTCGCAACGGCACAACTACCGGAAGAATCGGAGAGCTTATATATTGATTCTTTACATCCTCAACTGTTCCCGGAACAAGATGCTTTCTTTTAAGCACCACATCCACACCATAATCACCTTCCCAAATGGTTGAAACAGGTAAACCCTTCAAGCCGTAAGCCAAAGAAGTGGCTACAACCCCTTTTGTGAATCCCAGGCGGTTGGCTTCATCTTCGTTTATATTTACACGAATTCCTTGTAACGGTTGTTCGAAATCATCCCTGACCCAGGTTACTCCAATTTCTTTTTTCATTATAGCACTTACTTTTTGGGCAACTTCTTTCAATTGAGGAATATCTTCACCTGAGATCCGAATTTCCAATGGAGCTTTTGAAAGAGTCATTTCAAGCTGTTTCAATCTTATATGTGCTTCCGGAAAATACTCTGCAAACTTTTGATGATATTCATCCAGAAGTTCGTTTGTTGTTTTTTCTGTTGTCGTATTCACAATAAACTGAGCGTAATTTTTTGTAGGGAAATTTGGAGCATAAGTGGTGTGAAACCTCGGAGAACCTGTTCCAACGAAAGCAGTATAATTGGTAATCCTTTTTTCATTTTTTAGCATTGTTTCCAATGTTTTAACAATTTTATCCGTTTCTTCAAGGCTTTTTCCCGAAGGCAAATAGATTTCCATTGCAAATTGGTTTCGTATGACTTTAGGGAAGAGTTGCTGCGGTATTTTCATTGTAATCATTATTCCAAGAAGAAGAGAAAGAATTCCGATTAATACTGTTAAAAAAGGATGACGAAGTGCTTTTTTTAGATTTTTCTCATATATATTCTGCATCAAATCAAGAATAGTGGTTTTCTTTTTTTGTGCTTCTTCTTTTTTCAGCCCTTTTTTAATAAATGAATAATTCAGGTAAGGAACCAGGAATTGAGCCACCAGCATCGAGACCCACAATGCAATAATAATGGTTATTGGGAGCGTTCGAATAAAATCACCACCCACACCTTTCATATAAAAACTCAAGGGAGCAAATACAGACACGATCGCCAGAGAAGCAGTAAAAACCGGGATAAATAATTCCGATGAACTTTTCCATGCTGCTTCTCCAAGCGGCATCCCTTGATCCAATTTTTCCACATGATTGTCCGTAACGACAATTGCATCATCCACTCCCATTCCTAAAACCACAATTAATGCAGCAAGTGACACCGTATGAAGCTCGATCCCAATAGCAGAGATTATTCCAACAGTAATCATCGTAGATATCGGAATTGTCATTGCCGACACAGCGGCAACACGAAATGGTAACAAGAGTATTGTAACAAGAATAACCGCCACGATAGCAATACCCAGTTCTTCTAGAAAATTTCCAACCGATTCTTTAACCACAATCGGCATATCTGAGATTTTCTCAATTTTTATTCCCGGAGGGAAGGTTTTAGAAACCTTTTTGACAATTTCTTCCACATCTTTTCCGAATTGGACTATATTTCTACCAAACTGCATTTCCAATGACAAAACAAGGCATTTCTCTCCATCTGTCCTTACCATCGAATCCGGTTCTTTGTATTCTCGTACAATACGGGCAATATCTTTCAAACGTATCGTATTCCCTTTCGGATCCGCGAAAATAATCTGCTGAGCCAGATCGTTTTCTGTTTTATAACGAGCCGGAACATGAATCGGCATTACCAGTTTTCCCGTATCGACATCTCCTGAATAAGAGATTCCGCTTTCTGTATTCAATGCCGCCAATACAGTAGCCGGTTTGACTCCATAATAAACCAATTTTTCATCATCGACATAAATACTGATTTGTTCTTCTATTTCTCCCAGGTGTTTTAATTTAGAGATCGATTCAATTCGTCTCAACTCTTTTTCAAGTTTATCCAGATAGCTGTGCAATTCTTTATAAGTTTTATTTTTTGAAGAAATAGTCAAAATGAGTGCCGACGTATTCCCGAAATCATTATCACCCTCTAACGAGAGTATACCCGGTGGTAACTGTGATTTCAGTTTAGCCAGACCATGGCGAAATTTACTCCAGAAGGCATCCGAATCGTGCACATCATCGTTTAAAGTGACCGTAATAACCATTACACCTTCTTTCGAGATGGAAGTGGTTTTTCTACGGTTTACTTCTTCAAAACCAAAGAGAAAAGTTTCCACTTTTGAGGTTAATTGATTTTCAACCTGGGAAGAGGTAGCACCAGGGTAAACTCCTACAATCAGGCCTTCACGGATGGTGAATTTCGGAAATTCCTGGCGCGGCATATTGAGTAAGGCATGAAGTCCAAATATAAAGAGTAATCCAGTTATAACAATACTAATTTGCTTATGTTTCAAAGCCGATTGAAAAATATTAAATTTCGGTTTCATATTAATGCTCCTGGGAAATAAATTATAAACCGATTTTTATCGGGGCATTATCTGTTACTTTTTGAGTCCCCGAAATAATGACTTTTTCTCCAGGTTCCAAACCATTAATAATACAGATTCCTTCATTAATAATCGGTCCGATAGTAACTAGGCGTTTCAATGCTTTCCCCGATTTTTCATCAGCAATATAGACATAATTAGCCCCATTTTCATCTACCAATACCGATTCATTGGGAACCACCACTCCTTGTATTTTCTTTTCAGAAATCAAACGGACATTACAAACCATACCTGGACGGATATTCCCAGTCGAATTGGGAAGAATAATTTTAACATTATATGACCTGGAAAGTGCATTGGCAATAACACCAATTTCATCCACTTTTCCATTTAAATGTTCCAGACCAAGGGCAGGAATATCGATTTCAGCCTTTTGATCTTTCATAATATGTGCTATTTCGTTTTCAGGTACAGGGAAACGCACGAAAACGCTTTCGATTTTTATTAGTGTTAAAACTGGAATATTCGGTAATACATTCATTCCCGGTTCTATCGATCGATTGCCGATAATCCCATCAGTTGGCGAAACAAGACGGCAATCTTCCCAGTTTTTTTTCGCAATTGCTGTTGACGCAATGCTTTGTTTCAAACCTGTTTGAATTTCAACGATTTTAATTTCCGGGACAGTTGAATTTTTAAACATCGGTTCGAAACGTTTATAAGCATCTTCTGCCTGTTTCTGTTTTGCTAAAGCCAATTCATATGCATTCTTAAAACTCTCAGCATTTACCGTTGCCAATAATTCGCCTTTTCTTACTTTTTGTCCTTCAGAAACGAGTACCCTGTCTACCGTTCCTCCAATTGAGAAACTTAATGTAATCGATACAGATTCTTCGATTGTACCACTATACGAAATTTGTTGTTCAAAACCGGTCATTTGAGCTTCGCTTACCTTTACACCAATAGGTGAGGGAGTGTAATTAGTATCCTTTTTCCCACAGCCGGTTATAAATAGCAAAAGTACGATTACCAGAGACAAATCAGTCAAGTTTGTTAAAGTTTTTCTCAATTGTATATTATGATGTTTATTTGATTTTGAATTCATTTTTTTCTCCATTTTTTTATTTCAACGTTTAATAATACCGAAAAAAACTGTTTCCGTAATACTTTCAAGGATTTTCTCATTTTTATTTTGGTCCGGTTCCAATATGATAAAATTCTCCGTTCCTTTCATCATCAAGAATAATGCCGCTGTACAAGCATCAATATCTTTAATTGAAAAAGAGTTATCTCGAATCCCTGATTCAAGGATACTCTTAATTACTTCCATTTCTTCTCTATTGTGATTCTCTCTGAGTTTTTCTATGAAACTATAATGTTCCAGGTATTCATCTTTAATTGCCGCGTAAAAATTGGCAATATTTTTCAATACTTTCATACGGGTAATAAAAAAGGATTTAAGCTTCAAATGTGGTGTGTCTTCCAATGAAATGGCGTGTCCGATTTCCTTTTTAAGCAAATTATACTCTTTATCAAGTATAGCCTGGAAAACCTGTTCTTTTCCCTGAAAATAATGATAAAGTGAACTTTTTGCTTTTCCAGCCGCCTCTGCAATATCATTCATTGTTGTCTTTGAGAACCCGTAACGGGCAAATAAATTATTAGCCACACTCATAATAAATTCTCGTGTATCTTTTTCAGATTCAGCCATGTGTTACACTCCTTACATTTTATGTTTGTACAATTCGACCAAATTGGTCAAACGGTCGAATGAAAAAATTCTAACATAGAATATTTTTTTGTCAATAACCATTTCTAAAATTTTTTTAATTTCTATTAAATGAAATTTAGATATTGAATTATTAAAATTTATCTGAGTATTTATTTCATTGCCCTATAAAATTCTTGATTTTTTTTTATCTGTTTTCTACAATAAAAGATATTTAATTTAAAAAAGGGTAAACATGCCCGGGGTGTGAATTTCCCCCCAAAGTTATAGGAGGTATAAACAATGAGCCAGGTTAATACCAGGACAAAACGAATTTTTATTAGTGATATTCATATGGGAGATGAAAGGAGTTTTTCTACTAATCCACCCACATATCCTCACACATATGGATGGTTTAATGATCCTGATAGGATAAAATTATTAACGAATTTTCTTGATGGAATCGTTCAATCCAGCGATGTGAAAGAGTTAGTAATACTCGGTGATTTATTCGATCAATGGGTGTGTCCCATCAGTTACAATCCGAATATTACTTGCGAACCAGTGGTAACTGCTCCTCAGAATAAATCCATAATCGATATGTTAAAAGCTATTGACCAGCATAATGATCTAACTTTGACATTGGTTCCCGGAAATCATGATATGCATATGTTATTTGATGAAAACTTCATTAAGCAGGTATTCCCCAATATTAATATCCCTGGAGGCGATTCGCCGGTGGTAAGGGTTTATCAGGCAGATAATAATTTCCTTGCAGCAGAGCATGGCAGTCAATACACCATGTTTTGTTCGCCTGATACCTGGAGTAATCCCGGAGGATACTTACCTTTGGGATTTTATATTTCCAGGGTAGTAGCCGATAAGAATGCAAGACTAGAGAAGAATATAGACATGCTGGATATTATTATCAAATTTGTAAAAGCATTTTGGGATGATATTAAAAAGAAAAAATACGAAGGATTGGCACATGATATCTTTCTAGCTTTGTCCGGTGATTGTGGATTTAAAGGAACAGATAATATCCTGATGAATGGTTTCGATCACTGTTCTAATAGTATAACCGTAGATGAAGTTGCCAACCGTTACGGGCAATTGTTTTGCGATTGGGAAAAGTATGCCGGAAAAGAATTGGGATTAAGTACATTGGATGGCTTATTATATGAAATATTGAAATTACAAGGCGCGGCACAGCGGATGTATTTTTCAAAAAATAAGGCGAAGGTAGTTATTTTCGGTCATACTCATGAACCTACTATTGAAGGGTATCATGGAGAGCATTTAATAAAGGAATTTATCCATGATATACCCAGTGATTATATTTATGCCAATTCCGGGACCTGGGTTGATTCTCATAAGCAATGTACTTATGTGGAAACAGAGGAGAATACCCAGGAAGGAAAGTATCATGTCCGATTATTCCAGTATCGTGGACCCAGTAAAAAGAGTAAATTAATTATGGACGGCTTTATCCCATTGGCTTAATTGTAAATCATTTTAATGAATTAAATTGTTTTTTGATTAGGAAATCCCAGGTTGGGCCAGGGGCAGATTTTTCAAATCAAGCCCCTGGATTTCTTTTCGTTAATATTCTCTATTTTTTGGTTTCTTTTTATCTTTTCTTTGTTTTTCTTGTGGAAAAGAAGAATTATCTTTTGGCTTTCTGAATTTCTTCATTTTATAGTCAACAAATTCCATATACTCACTTCGATCTTTTGTCTCTTTATCTTTTCCTCGATCAAAACTACGTTCATTACTTCTGCCTTTTCCTCTCTCTTTTCCTCTTTCTTTTCCTTTATAATTTCCTTTGTCCCTATCGTATGAACGTTCTTTATCTCTTGCCTGGTATTTCTTTCCTTCTTTTTGCTGCCTTCCACCCTTTTGACCTGATGGAACTGCTTCTTCTACAGCAATTTGACGGCCTTTGAATTTCTTACTACCCAGAGATCTTACGATATCATCTTTATAATTTTCATCGGCTTCAAAAAAGGAAAATGAATTCATGATATCAATTTTTCCAATCTTAATACTCAGCCGTTTGGAAATATCATTAACCATACCAATTATCATTTGAGGGGTTAAATCGTCTTTACGGCCAAGATTGATAAAGAAACGGCACATACCTGCTGAAGTTTCCCTTTTATCGGAATCATTGATATTGATATCCACCGTGTTTTTATAATAATCAAGAAATTTATTAAATTCGATCGAGACAAAGCGTTTAATTAACTCTTCTCTTTCTAGCCAGGCCAGTTTTTTATAAATGGTGGGAAGGAAAGAATCGATATCTTCATTATATATATCCACATTTTCCATCCGGTCAATCATGTGAAATAGCTGTTTTTCACAGATTTCTTTACCGGTAGGGATGCGTTCCTGCTTGAATTTCTTCCCGATCATTTTTTCAATACTTTTGATTTTGTATTTTTCTTTCAGGTTAATCAGTGCGATAGAGACACCACTCTTTCCGGCTCTACCCGTTCTACCACTGCGATGGAGATACTGTTCGATATCTTCAGGGAGACTGTAGTTAATAATATGTGTAAGATTTTCGACATCCAGACCACGTGCCGCTACATCAGTCGCAACCAACATCTGGATATTACGAATCCTGAATTTCTGCATTACGGTATCCCGTTGTGCCTGGGAAAGATCACCGTGAAGTGCTTCTGCATTATAACCGTCTGCCATTAATTTGTCTGCTACTTCTTGTGTTTCGAGCCGGGTCCGGCAAAAAATAATCGAATAGATATTGGGATTGTAATCTGCAATTCGTTTTAAAGCGAGGTATTTATCTTTGGCATGAACCAGATAATACATATGCTTTACATTTTCTGCCCCTTCGTTTTTTCTTCCAATGGTTACTTCGATGGGATCATGCATGAATTTCAAGGCAATACGTTCCACATCTTCCGACATAGTGGCGGAAAAAAGAAGCGTGCGTTTGGTAGAAGGTGTTGTTTCGAGAATACTATCCAATTCTTCTTTGAATCCCATATTCAGCATTTCGTCTGCTTCGTCGAGGACCAATATATCGATTTTTGAAACGTCGGCTTTTCCACGTCTTATCATATCCAGCATTCGACCAGGTGTAGCGGCGATAATTTGTGCTCCTGATTTCAGTTCTTTGAACTGGTTTTCAATGCTTGCTCCTCCATAAATGGGCACACATCGAATCCCGCTTTTATACCTGGCGAAATCTTTTATATCACCTGCAATTTGAAGGCAAAGTTCGCGTGTCGGGCAAAGAATCAATGCCCGGGTTTCGTTTGATTTCGGTACTGCGAATTGGACTAGCGGAAGGCCAAATGCGGCTGTTTTTCCGGTTCCTGTCTGAGCCAGTCCGATTAAATCGTATTGATTCCCGAATAAAGAGGGAATAACTTCTCTTTGTATCGGTGTAGGGTACTGAAAACCCAACTCCGTAATTGCTTTTAAAATAGTCGGTTCTATCCCTAATTCTTCAAAGGAAATGGTGGTATCCTGAAAAGATTGAGATGAACCGGTAATGGTTTCATCTTTTTGGTTTTGCATGATGGTATTGTACACTAGTTTTGCATTCCTGGCAATAGTGGTTTTTTTCTTATTATTGCTTTATATATTGAATTTCACCAGAAAAAAATTAATATAATAAGATATTACAAGATAATTGGTAAAAAACTTCCTATGCAATCAAATTGAAAAGCAAACCTTTTTTTATTTTAAATATCGTCCATCTTTTAAATTTGATAATAGAATACCACTTCCATATTTCTTTTTAATGTCTTTAATTGTTACCAGCAAATCATAACCTTTAACATCGTTTTTTGAGTTCCTTTTTTTAATTGTATCATAATAATGCAATGGTAATTTTGTATATTTTGTCAATATTAATTAGAATCTAGAACAAACAAATAATTAGTTGCTTTTCTGGAACCGTACTATTTCGATACAATCAAAGTATTTTGAGATTTTAAATTTAAGATGATTATTTGATATAGCTTTTAGAGTTTTTCCAGTTATATAATAAATTTATAATATAAATCACTGTATTAAAATGGTGCTGGGTATTCATCCAAGTACTAAGTATAGTAGAAATTAAATCCTTTGAAAAGCTTTCGTTGACTGATTACATATAAAGATTATAGTTTTGGTACAATTCTGGTACAATTCTTGCTTTTATATTGACTAAAATTTATCTTATAAAAAGGAGGAAAAATGAAAGAAAAAATCAGTATGATTAAACTTACTGAAAAACAAGAGCAGGCAGTAAAAGGAGGCGTAGACTACAGTCCATGTGTGCTTTATTCTGGTAGTAATGTTAACTGTACTTGTTACATCTTGAATGGCCACTGTGCAACACAATTATGGCCCACTTACCCCAAGTTATGCATCCCTGATCCTATTGAGGTATAGTTTACAAAAACAGAATTAATCTAAAAATAACAAAGCGGTAGATGTGTTACCGCTTTGTTATTTCTTTGGTTAAATGAATACTAAATTAAAAAGATGAAGAATAATACAAAGAAAAAATCTTACACTTTACTGGAAACATCAAACAAAAACAGGTATATTTTTGACCGACATTTAAAAAAAGTTCACTTATGCCACCCACTACTTCATCTGATGATGAAATTAAACAACGATGGAATCGATTTAGCAAGTTGGCTTGAAAATCTACCGATAGATACAGGTCCGGTTGAGATTAGGGACTGTGGCAAATACTCGAAGGAAGAAATTCGATATTACTACGGTAAATTCCTATTTTTAAAGGAGAATGGATATTTTACAGAAATCGATACGAAAGAAAAACTAAGCTTGAATATTAATGCTAATATTATTGAATATTCTCTTGCTAATACCGCTCAAATAATTTTCGAAGTTACGGATAAATGCAATTGCAATTGCCGCTATTGCTGGTTTGGAGATTTTTATTCTTTTCATGATGAACGAAAAAACAGTAATATGGATATTCAATCTGCTAAAAACATCCTTCACTTCCTAGCGGAACTCTGGAATTCTTCTTTAAACACTTCGTATAATCGTGTTATTTACCTGACCTTTTATGGGGGAGAACCTCTTTTAAATTTCCCATTTATAAAAGAGATAGTCGAATATGTAAATAAATCGATGGCGTCTCGTAACCGATTTGCTTTTGCAATCACCAGTAATGGAATACTTATCCAAAACTACATGGAATTTCTTGTTAAATATAATTTTGAGATACTGATTAGTCTTGATGGAAATGAACAGAACAACGCTTACAGGGTATCTGAGAATGGAAAACCAATTTTTCAAACCATTATAAATAATGTAAATACTTTTCGAAAAAAATACCCTGATTTTTTCTCAACCAATATAAACTTTGTGTCTGTTCTTCATAATAAGAATTCCGTTTCAGAAATCTATCATTTTTTTAAAGAACATTTTAATAAAATTCCCCAGATTGGTCCATTAAATCCAGTCGGAGTTAAAGAATCGCAGAAAAAGGGTTTCTGGAAAACCTATGCGAATCTAAAGCAAAGCTTATATCAAACCGAAGATTATTCAGTAATAGAAAAGGATATGTTTACTAAGCTTCCTAAAGCCCAAGATGCAACCATATTCCTACATAAACTTAATGATTTTTGCTTTCATGATTACAATGACTTGCTTTTTCCTGAAGAAAATAGCAAACAAACGCCTACGGGTACGTGTGTACCTTTCTCTAAAAAGGTTTTTATCTCAGTGAATGGGAAGATATTACCTTGCGAAAGAATTGGACAGCAATTCGCACTGGGCATTGTCACTCCAAAAGGAGTTGAACTGGACTTTGAGAAAATAGCTCAAAGATACAATACCTATTTTGAAAAAATAAGAAAACAGTGCAGTAATTGCAGTAATACAGAACTTTGCACTCAATGTATTTTTAATATTTCTTCTATCGATGAAAAAGAATCAGTATGCTCGGGCGCAATGTCTGAAGCTGATTTTTCAAACTATATTGCTTCAATTATCGAATCATTTGAAGAAAAACCGGAAACCTTTTCAGAAATTTTAAAAGAAGTATTAATCTGAGGAAATATGGAAAAAGGATTAAAAAAAAAAAATATTAAAAAATATTGGTTCTCAATCGAGTCTTATGTTCATATTTCTTTAAAACGGAATTTATTACTGCTTTATAATACACTTTCAGGGAAAGCTTTAGAATATACTTTTTCTACTAATGAAGAGCTAAAAATCTTTTTATTATTTAAAAAGCTTCAATCAGAAAAAAATCTCCGTGTAATATGTTTAACAGAGAATGATCTCCAGGATCCGATGATTTCAGGTATAGTAAACGATACCCGGAAATTCTATATGAGTGAGTTAATCGATATTAATTGCTCTAAGGGAAAACCGGTTCAAATGAATCCAGAAGTGACTATCGTTAAGGATATTGATAAATTAAAAAATGAGTATAACCGTTCCGGTGGTGAAGAGATCGTGAAATATTTATCCGAAATTTCATTATATTTAAATAATACATGCTCACTAAATTGTTCAATTTGCAGCGTTGCATACAAGCAATTTTCCTGCTGTACCATGCGAGAAAACAAAAACAAAATCCTCAATATCGAAAATATACAAAATTTATTATACTATTTGATTGGGGCTTCTTTAAGGAATATCAACATCCTGGGTGGAGATATTTTTGCTTATCCGGGATTTGAAAATTTAATAACGATTCTTAACAATATAAAAGTAAAAAAGACCATCTATAGCCATTATTTTAATTTTCCTGATAGAATAGAAAAATTAAAATCGATCGATCCACGCTCTTCATTAATAAAAATTCTTATTCCATATCCTTTAATCCAGGAGAGATTAGAAAAAGTTTTCAATTTGATAACCCACACCCCCATTAATTATGAGTTCATTTTTATTATCCAGGGTGAACAAGATTACTATGTAGCGGAGGAAGTTGTTAAAGCAATGCAAATCCCACATTATAGTTATCAACCTTTTTTCAATGGAGAAAATCTGGAATTTTTTAAAGAGAATATTTTCATCACTAAAGATGATATTTTACTCTCGAGACCAAAGATGAGAGATATTTATGTTAATACAGTAATTAACAAGCTAAATTTTGGAAGATTGACTATTTTTAATAATGGAGATATTTATTCCAATGTAAATGAATCAAAACTGGGAGTTTTGGGGAAAAATTCGATTCATGAAGTTTTGTATAAAGAACTGATTCATTCAAAAAGTTGGCGGAAAGTACGTAGAAATTTAAAACCCTGCAAGAATTGTATTTTCCAATCATTATGCCCTCCTATGAATAATTATAACTATGCGATAGGGAAAAATGATCTTTGCAATGTATTCTCTTAAATCAAAGGATTACAGAGTTTATTTTATTGTTATTGCTTAAATAATATTTTGATCATTTTACTACTACTAAAAGTTTAATCGAGATAAATTATTTCACAGGACCGAGGTATTTATCGAGCCAATCCAGAGATTCTCGTATGCACTTCTCTAATGGTAAATAGTGATCTGTATCATACAATACAAGCTTCTTGTCTTTATTAGGTGTCCCGAGTAAATCATAAAGAGGTTGAATCGAACGTTCCAATGGAAAGTTCAAATCATATTTTCCATTTAACATCAGTACTGGTAATGTAATCCTACTGACAAAATTGATGGGGTCAACTTCGGGAAGAGCAGAGTAGCTTTTTAATCCCCCCAATGCCATTATTGCCGCTTTAAAACGTTTTTCTATAGCTAACATGATGATTCCCATTCGAGAACCCCAGGAGAAACTGTAATATGCAAGTTTTTCTTTATCGATTTCATTACGGGTTTCCAGGTAATCGATTACTCGCTTCATGTCTTTTCCGAGCATACCGACATATTCTGAAAAACGATAACGTAGATTCATGATTGGAGCCACGAGATAGGCATCGATTTTTTCATTATTACGCTCGTATGTTCCTTTGTAGATTGGATATGCCAGAGCACGTCCGCTTTTAATAAAGAAATCGACCCACTCCATTTGCTGAAGTTTTGAACTATCGGGAGTGGATATGGTATAAATCCAGGGGAAAAACACAACGGTTTGATAGGGAGGTTTACTGTTTTTAGGAAGGAATAAATAAAGGATTACCCTTTCATTTCCATATGCAGCCTGGAAGGTGATTTTTTCTTTAATCCAACGTTCTTCTGTTTGTTTATATTCGATTTTTGGATCCAAAGGAATAGGATCATAAGCGAAACGGTTTAAATAAATATTAAAGGCATTGTCGTCCACTGGTTTTTCTTTGTAATAGTCTCGCTGAACAACAGGTTTTACAGGATCTGTAAGGTAAGATGGAAGTGGTTCATTCGAGGCCGGTTTGAGGCACCGGAAACCATTTTTAAGAGAGCGGTCGAAAGAGGAAGCTTGTGCGTCGCTTGAATACATATAATACAAATCGCTCCATGCACCACCCTTTATTAGATGTCCGTCTTCAGTTGTATTAAAACACCATTCTCTTACATTACCGGCCATATCAAGTGCTCCGAAAGCATTTATACCTTGATTGGTTCCCACTGGAGTAGGTCCGTCTCCACCAAAGTGGCTCTGTGGAATAATTAACGCAGAGAAATATAGTATATTGGTATCGATAAAGAAGCCGGCAGCAAGGTTCCATTCATCGAGAGTGGGTAGGCGTTTCCCTGCAAATTCTGCATAAGCGGCTGCTTCATACCAACTGATTCCTGATACAGGCAAGTCTGCTTTGCCATCGGGGTAATATCCACTAATCCATGATGCAGGACCAGGGCGACCGCTAACATCGATAAAACGTTTCATCGCTTCTTCAAATGGTATATTTTTACCGTCTTCTTCAAAGGGAAATTTCCAATAACGCGAATCGGTATAACCACCTTTATCGATAAATTCTTTATATTGACGGTTGGTAACCTCGTACCTGTCAATAAAGAAAGGTGGGATATAATATTCAGGTTCTTTATAGGAATTAATTCGAACCATACCGTTCGGAATTTTCCCAATTGGGTCAAGGGTACGTTCGATTAATTTTTCTTCCGATGAGCCTACAGCAATAACAGGGATATACCCTTCTTTTTCTATTTTCCACTGAAAGAAAGCATATGGCATGGTAATATTTTCAAGAGGAGTCGTTCCCAGGTATTTCCAGTTTTCACCAGGGATGGAGTATTCTTTATAGAAAATCTTTGCACCTTCCGGTTTTGAATGGATAGAAAGTGAGCGTGATGTTAATTCAAAAACAGGAATTAAACGAGGTTCATCTGGGATGATTTGACGGGCTTGTGTAGCGGTTTCAAAGGCATCGATTGATTTTTTCCAATCACGGGTCATCAAGAAATCACGACTAAGTGCTTCGGCTTTGGGTAAGAGCTTTCCTCGTGCAAATTCAATGCGGTTTTTGTTTTGAATATACCGAACACCCCAAAAACCGAGGGCAAGCATGACCAGGATAAAGGGAATCAAAATTAAAAACCAATTAAACGGTTTCTTTTTTTCTATAAGTGGAAGAGATTCCGAATTACGGTTTCGATTAAGAAAATTTTCCAGGTCTTTATAGAAATCCGAAGCACTAGAGTAACGATTTGAACTTTCTTTTTCAAGTGCTTTTAAAATAATACGTTGCAGTTCTGCGGGTGCTTCCGGAATTGGAGGGACATCGTCTTTTAAAATTGAAAATAAAACGGATACAGGTTGAGGACCATTAAAAGGTAATCGACCGCTAATCATCTGATATAAGAGAATACCAAGGGACCATATATCGGAGCGGTGATCGATTTTTTCTCCCCGGATTTGCTCTGGTGACATGTAGAGAGCTGTTCCTATAATATGATCGCTTTTGGAAACGGATTGATCGTGCATGCTTTTAGCGAGACCGAAATCCATAATCTTAATTTGATTGCGGTCATTAATCATGATATTTGCAGGTTTGATGTCACGGTGGATAATTCCTTTTTTATGGGCTTCTTCAAGCCCTTGGGCAATTTGAATGGTAATTGAAACTGATTCCTCTATAGAAAGAGGGTTACCTGCCATTTTTTTCTGAAGATCTATTCCGTCAATAAAAGCCATGGAGATAAATATTTGACCTTCGACAGCGTCTACTTCATATATGGTACATATAGTGGGAAAGTCGAGAGAAGCGGCTGCGCGGGCTTCCCGGATAAAGCGTTTCCTGGATTCTTCATCTACTACACCTTCGGGGGTAATGAATTTGAGAGCTACAGTTCGCATTAGTCGGGTATCTTCGGCTTCATAAACGATTCCCATACCTCCGCGTCCCAGCATCTTTCGAAGGATATAGCGGCCTGCGAATAATTCATTATTCGGTAGGGGAGTTGTGGTTGGGGGAATTGGAGAAAAGTTATTTCCTATTCCTGTACCGGAGAGTAATAATCCGCACCCTGAACAATAACGGCTATCTTGACTATTATCTTGATGGCATTTGGGACATATCATCTTGTTTTCCTTTAAACATTATTTTACCTTTTTATATTCGTATTTTCAAGAGAGCGAAATCATGAAAGTAAACTCAATTTTGGAGGAGAAAAATGGGATTTTCTAATTTGAATTTTTAAAAATTTCAAGTATTAATTTCATAGGTTTAAAAGGTTAGTATAAAGGGAATAATTATACTGAAAGGAATTGCTTATCAAAAGTTTTGTGGGGGTCCAGGGGGCGATTTTTCAAAAAAGCCCCCTGGCTAAAGATTTCTATTTATCTGTTTCGTTGAATTTGATCTTTAATTTCTTGAGATCACCTTTGTAAAATAACTGATTATCATGTACCTTGATCCACTCCTGCCACATGATGGGTAAATTCCTGAAAATGAATTCTCCATTCTGGCCGGTTACTACTTCTTTGTCTTTGGCTTTCAATATGATACCGGCAGGTCTGATTTCGTTTTCATCAGGAACATTATTTCCATTTTCATCGATGTAAATAAAACCGGTCAAGGTTTTACATGGAATCAATCCGAAATATATTTCTCCGGTATAATACCGGTTAACAAGACGGGTAGGTTCGTCAATCATAAGGTAATTGACAGGAATTGATCTAAGCTCAAGCTGGATGGCTTCATGGTCATCTCCTGCAAGAACAGAGAAACGCCCTTCGGCATCGCTTCTTAAAATACGTCCGCGGGTGTCTTTTATAAGGATATTGGGTATACCGGGTTCACCTGCTTCTTTGGTGCCATTGACGTTCCGGTCTTCGAAGACGATTCCTTGAATAGGAGAAAAAGGCCTGATGTTCATGCGTTTGAGATGGAGTGTGTCTTCACACATATCACCGGAAGCGGTATCGGTTCCGAAATCCTGGAATCCTTGCCTGCCGTTAGCGGTAATTGTTCCATCGAAGTATCCGTAATTCCAATCATATGGGACAAAAGCCTGGTAATTAAATTCAAAAGCGGTTCCTTCGTTCAAACCGTTATATCGCCACTGGAAATCACCGAGGAAATCAAGGTTTTCTGTAAACCGGGTTCCTGAATAAATCAAAGGTGGTGTAAAGGTTGATTTGATGAATAATGAAGGGATGTCGTGACCTTTCCCGTAACCCTGAGGACAGGTGTTATCTACCCGGAGTTTGAAGTTTAATAAATCTCCGGGTTCTACTTCTTCGCGAGGTTCTTCTTTAAATACCTGGTAATCGAAGGATGGCAACGTCATAAACCGGTTTTCATCTTCATTTCTAACACCCCATTCATTTTCCAGCATGTAGGTGAAGAAGTTTAGTGTACGTTTGAACCGGAAATTCTTTTCCTGGGATGTAGCGAGGAGGAAAAGAAGGAATTGCCTGGGTTCATGGTGAAGTATGAGGCCTCTTTCGATATGATCGATGCGATCTGATCTGGGAAGTACGGCATCATTGTCCCAATGTTTTTCCAGGTTTTTGAGGGATTGGCTTATTTTTTCGGGAGTCTGGCCGAGTAACTGCTTGGCAATGACATCTGCGGCACTTTCAGCAACTTTGGGATCTTTTTTATCGATGAACTGTGAAATTTCATTTTTGAAATAGGATATAAGATGGGGAACGGAAGTAAGGAAGACAAGGTCTTCAGGGAGGAGTTTACAGGGTGCGCTTTCCATTTGTTCTTCGATAAAAAGCATCCGGGTAACTTGAGGTGCTGACTGAAGGAGTTTGGCAAGAGTTAAACGGGAAGCATGCTCTTTGGAAGGAATTATTGTGATTTGTTTGGTTTGGGGATCGATGAATAGATCGAAAGTCAGGGGTACATATTCCATTTCTGCGAATTTTTGAACGATGTCAAATTGGGAAAGAATGAGCCGTCTGACTTGATTGGAATACTTACCCTGTCCATAGGTGTAATATTTTTCAGCGAGCATGTAATTGGCAAGTGTTTCGGTGGAGAAACGTGTACCGGAATTGAGGGGCTCGAGGTCGAAGGGGCCTTTCTTGGGTCCTTTGATGGCCATATTGTCATAGGGGAGAAGCGTGAGTCCGTCAGAAAGTAATCCGGCTCCGCTGTGTATAAGCGTATCAATGTATTTCTTACCTGTTTCATCAAAGCTGCGGCCTTCTTCGGAATTTACTTTTTCTTTGTCTGTCATTAAAAGACGTCCGAAATACTGAAATCCATAGGACAATTCAGCAATACGGGAGGGATTGGTTTCATAACCGGGAGAGAGAATCTTTGAGAAAAGTTGTGGAATTTCGATTTCGCCAAGGGGGTTAACCTGCGTGGAATGGATTACGGTATCTTTTGAAAAGACGGGGGCGATGTTCTGTTTGGCACGGGTGAAAGTGAGTACCGGCATAAGGGGTTCGGAGAAGGGGTAGTTCTTTAAAAGACTATAAAGAGAATAGCCCATTGTTAGATTACGTTTTTTAAGGAATAGGCCGACTTCATCGAAACTGCGATAAATGATTGAAGCATCGGCATCGCGTTCAGTAGTTTTTTGAGTATCGAAGTATAACATAAGTGCAGCCATACTTTCGAGATTCAGTTTAAACGTGAAATCGGGCTGAACATCAGCGAAAATGCCAACATCTTTCAGGTAGAATTTCTTATTCATGCGCTCTTTGATCTCATCGAACCGGTTTCCTCCGGCTTTGTAATCGACGGTAGCGGCTAACGCATAATCATGGAGATTC
>JAKAGC010000514.1 GCA_021817755.1 Acidobacteriota bacterium
TTCCAGGGAAAACCGGATGAAGAGATCCAATGGGATCAACGTCAGCGGGAACCTATACATCCCTTCGCCAGAAAATTTTTGCAAGCCCTATGTTCAGGGAAGACAAAGACACTTATCACCACAAGGCTTACCCCGACTCCTTTGGAAGAAATTGCAGGGGTGAAGCATATGTTATTATGGGGTTTATCTGAAGAAGACACGGTTGCCTTTTTACGTAGCGAAGGGATTAACGGTACTCGAGCGGAAATGGAACAGGCGGGGAAGGTATATGAGTCTCACCCCCTCATGTTAAAGCTGTTGGCTTCCTCCATCAAACGAAGCCGAGTAAAAGACATTAAGGAAGCCTTTACATTAAATCTTATTGATCAGAAGAAACCTCATAATATATTGTGTACGGCTTTCAGCCTTCTTTCTAGAAAAGAGAGGAAGGTGGCGACTACAGTGTCGGTGTTCCGGTCGGTGTTTACCTTTGAAGCGGTAAAATCATTATTTCCAAAGAAATTATTCAAAACGATAAAAGAGAGCCGACTTTGGGAGATTTTGCAAGAATTGTGCAGTCTTGGTTTTTTGTTTTACGATGAGAAGAAAAAACGATTCGATTTCCATCCCATTATGCGTTCATTTTTATATTCCCAATTAACAACATCCGGTGGTACTCTCCTTCATGAGATGGCTGTGCATTACTTTCAGGCTATGCCCCAACCACTAAAAATAGTATCCCTGGAGGACCTGGCACCAGTGATCGAACTCTATCATCACTTGGTTAAAGCCCAGAGGTTCGATGAGGCATATCAGCTATTTAGTGACAGGATTAATATACCAACGTATTATCAATTATCTGCCTACCATTTACGGATTGAACTCTTGAAGGAACTCTTTCCAAAAGGAAATGAAGACGGCTTGCTGCCCTGTTTGAAAGAGGAATTGAATCAAGCATTAACATTAAATCAATTGGCTAATACTTATGCTCTTTCCGGCCAACCAAAAAACGCAGTACCTCTTTATCTTCTTTTTGCTAGATATTCAGAAAAAAATAATAATAAAATTAATCTTCCCATCGGTTTGGGAAATATGGCTTGTATGGCTCAAATCCACCTTGGTCAATTTTCTGCTGCTTACACTCATTTGAGAAGACGCATTTTTATCTGCCGCGAGATAAATGATGAATATGGGGAAGCTATTGCGCATCAGGAAATGGGACGTGTACTCGCCTTCCAGGGAAGCGCTGTTGCTCTGGAGGAATTAGCAAAATCGACCTCGTATTGGAAAAATATAAATTATTACCAGGGAATGAGTGTGGATTATTTTTACCGATCCTTATTTACACTTTTACAGGCACGATTGATTACTATTCAGTCCAGAAAAGAGGACTATGCATCCAAATACAGCCTGGAGGTATTGGAACATGTCTGGCAGGCGTTGGCGTTTGCAAGAGAATGGTCAGAAACAAGATATCCAACTCCAAGAGATTTTGTCCGAGCCTATTGTATGCTTGGAGAAGCACTAATTTATTGCAGTATATTGCCAAAAGCTGTAAAAATCAAATCTTTTTCTATACCCTTTTATGATAAGCATTTCCAGTCTGTAATAGAAACAATGGAAGTATCGATAAAAAATACTTTAATCGTAGCGAATCGTTGCCTGAATGAAGCCCTCCACCGTTGCCGCAATGTTAACCTTGTTGAACTTGAACCAGTAATCCTATTGGCCCTGGCGCGCCTGAACCTGGTCCAAAACCAATCAGAAGACGAAACCCTTCTGGCAGAAATCCATGAAATCGCTCAACGTTCAGGATATCGCATCATCATGGCAGATCTACACCTCTTCTGTGGACAGGCCCTCCTTCAATTACACGGAACAAATGGTACAAAAACCCTCCTGGGTCTCACTGCTCTCGAACACCTCAAAAAAACAAAAGAATACGCACTTGATGTTTCGGAACTCTCTCATCTCTATCAACCGGTAAAATCTTCCGCGGATGAATTCTATAAAGGTATCCCTGAATACCAAGTGCTGGAACGGGGTATGACACACGAGGAACGCATCAAAAACGGGTACTATGTGGCCTTCCAAATCGCCGATTATCTTTTATCTACTAATTTTAAAAATTAGAACTCTATTTTGGAATTAATTATTTTTTCTATGGAAGTTTACTCTTGTAAGAGATTTTTAATTTCTGAGATAAAATCTTTCAGGTAGGATAACATCTTTTCTACTTCCGGTTTTTCAAACTTAACCATTAAACCATAATCGCTGTCAGATCTTTTATTAAATGCCTTTCGGATAATCTCTCCGTATCTTTTATCTATAATTTTTTCTTTAATAAATGTTTTATTGAACCATCCGATTAATCCTTTATGCTTTGAAGTTTTGAATTGATTTTTTAGTGCAAGTGAAGTTAAATATAGAACATTCCATAATAGATTCGATTTACCGCTAAATTGAATTTTTCATGTTCAATTAAAAATTTTGTTTCTTCGAATGCTTCATCAGCTTGTTCAGATCTGTATTTTATCATTATCTCTCTTTCTTCTATCAAGAGAGTCATGCGTAAATCCCTTCTTGTAAAGCTAACTGGTATAAAGGATGTTTTCCTATTATTGTATGAAATAAATCATTTTTTGAAATGATCTTTGCATCTATAAAAATATCATATTTTAATTCCAATGCATAAACTACGGATAGAATTTTATCTTCATATATCCAGTCATAATTTTGGTTTAAAATAATTAAAACATCATAGTCGGAATTTTTGTGAGCTTTCCCCTTGGCCCTTGAACCGAAGAGGATTACATTTTTTATATCTTCATCAAATTGCTTTACAAGGGCTAATTTCAATTCATTTATAATAGTTTTATTAGAAAGCATTAATTAAATTATAGCAGTAATAACTGAGTTTTTCAACAATTTCTTGAACAAATGGGCATCAGTTATGGCTTTAACCTGGTAAAATAGTATTAAGTTTTTGAGTTACTATCACAGAAGCCACCAACTTGATTTGCAGAAAAAATTTACAGCGTAAGATTATACCATCTCTGTCCGTCACCTTGACCAGCAATCGAAACGAAAATTATTTTCGTTATTGACTTGTAGATGATGAATCTCTTCTATTGTAGTAGATGAATTATGTACGTTTCGCCCTCTATCCTAAAGCGTTTAGCCTCAATCTGTTTAGGTATAGTATCAGTGTTCATCATCTATTTTTGCAACTTAATTTAAAAATAATCAATGGGATTAGCGAGTCCGCTTGATTGACTCTTTAGCCGTCAAGGCCCCGATTAATTCTGAATGACGATATTTGAGTTCCTTAAACGTCATCAACACTTCATCTCCGAATTCATTTGGCCAATTAATTTTTGAATGCCACGAATACTCAATCTGTTGTTCTTTCCACCTTCGATGATTAATAGCCCATGAATTGCAGTGATCTAGAAATGTGATAAAACTTTCAGGAAAAGTTGGTCCTACGATCAAATGCGCCTTAGATCTTAGTAACTCTTTTATCTTTTCATTTCGTGGTAAAAATTCTGATTCTGCCCAAAAAAGCCATGTCTTAAGTTCGTCAGGTGGAAGGGGGTGGTCGCCATGAAAAACAAAGCTCCTGCCAAGGCTATCCAACAAATCAAGAAACGTTCGGCGTCCTTCGTAAATTGATGCTGCCAGAGGTCCATAAAGTTCCTCTATTTGTCGCTCAACAAATTTTAATTGGGCTTCGATTCTACGTCGAGATTCGTCACGTTTTGCTGTGAGCCAATGGTTAGCAAACCAACCTATGGATGCACTTATTGCTGCAATCAAAGCAGCCCAGATAGCTAGCATTTTTGATCTCCTTCTTTAAATTAAGTCTCTAACTTATATAATTAGTCACACCTGTCCAAAATAACTTTTTAAAAAGAATTAGTCAGTTTTTCTAATTTATTTGGTATCCACAAGAATCAAATGTCCACCCTTAAAAAAAAGATTGACCTCCGATTGGATTTATGCTAAAAATTAAATTTATTGCGAGTAAATTTAACCCAAAAGGAGGTCACATATATGATAACCCATGCATCCATATTTAGTCAACTGTT
>JAKAGC010000515.1 GCA_021817755.1 Acidobacteriota bacterium
TAATACTCAACGGATGATCTTTGTATAAACCTCGCCATTTTTCCATCCGTTTGGATAGCTCACTAATTTCCTTTTCAGCCTCAGTCCATTCTGCTTCGGGTTTCCCAGATATCGAGGCAAGAATCTGCTGAATCTTTTCATATTTCCGTACAAGATCGAAATAGTTAAAAGACTTTTTATTTAAAGGAAATTCCAGCATTTTTAATGTTTCTTCCGAATGAATCGAAAAATCCTCCCGATCCCGGAAGAATTCAAAACTAACCAGTAGTTCCTCATAAATATATATTTTATTATACAGACCAAGAATTTCATTTTCTGTAAAAGAGCGATCCGAGTCTTTTATCCGCGATGCTGCTAACGCCAAAGAGTGTAGTTTCTCGACTCCCGGTTTAAGCTGAGAGTAACTATAACGGTCCCTCGCTTTACCTTCGCGCTCAATTTCCATCGAATCCAGTACCTCCGGGTTCGTCACCAGAAATATTTTATCATTATAAGAATCTTGCGGAGCAAAAAGTACCCGAGCCAACCAGTTAATAGCAGGTTGGCCTTCATTACGGCTCTCACCTGAAAATTGCTTCAATATATTCTGAGCAAAAGTGTCCAATGGTTTTTTTCGGCCATTTTCAAGGATAACCACTTTTCGAAATTCCTCCAGCGAAGAAACTTGGCTGTACCCAAAAACAGAAGTTAAAACCATTGCCAATAAAAATACACCAACAGCCTTTAATCCCATTGTTAGTATTTTATGTTTATTTCCTATTTTCATATCATTTTCCTTATCCAGAACTCACTTAATTTTTTCAACACTATCTGATGCTACTTTTCTACGTTTCAGAAGCATTCCAAGGAAATGGATCAACAATCCCAGGAAAACCATAAACGTCGAAACATATGGCAATAATCTCCCAGTATTTTTTACTACTGCCAATATTGAATATTCTGTTCCATCAGGTTCGATCGAATAAGAAGACTGGAAAAACGTATAATCTTTAAACCTCAACGGTTTATTCATCGATATCACGACTTCCCGTTCCATACTCTCTTCCCCCTGAGCTTTAATACTCACCTGGCTTTCATAACTCTTGGGGATATTCGAATTGGGATACATTTTCATCCTAAAATCCAATAGAGTAATATGAAGAGGAAGAGGGATTTTTTTTCTTCGCAGCCAGAAGAAGTAATCCGAATTCGCTAATTTTAATACTGTCGGATGAGGATCATCTCCATACAGTAAAATAGATTGTGCTGGAATAGAAGTTTGAGAAGTTTCGATATCCAGAACACTCCCCGGGATATTTTCTTCAACCTCAGAAGAGGCCGGTTTTTCTTTTAACAGATGAATTCCCGAGGAATTCGCTACCTGATCAGAAGTTGTTATTCCTTCGTTACGCGAAAAAGCATCGCAATTTTTATAATATTCTTTTATTTTAAGTGAAAGCCCCAGATCCCCAAAAGAAATTATTTCTCCGGTTTTCACTTTTCCGATGTCGTAAGCATATACATCTTTTTCTGAGTTTTGCCCTTTCCAAACCGCAATTTCCCACTCAGACCGTGATGACGATAATTCCGTTCCCTCTTTCTCTTTCAGAATAATCGATGATTCTTCCGAGAAATAAAACGTGAAAAAACCTCCCACCAGCAGAATGATAAAACCCAGATGAATAATCAGGTTACCCAGTTTGGAAAGCTTGAATCCGATTCGAAAAAACATCGCTCCAAGCAGGTTGAAAAAAAGAACAAACATGATTAGAACAGTTCCTGGAAAAGGAACGACTCCAAGAAGTAAAAAGAACCAGGAAGAGAAAAATTTCTGTTGTGCCTGGTATAATCCGTGTTCAGCCTGGTAAACCGTTCCCCATATAACAAGCAGGGAGAGCAGTAATAGGCAGATCACCGTTAATTTTAGAGATGCAATAAATTTTAAAATATCAATCAACCAATTTTTTTTTTTTATCTCATTAGAAGAGGGTTGTTTCGTCATTTGTTATTTCCTGTTATAAGAGAAAAAGATTCACAGAGCGATTTCAGTTTCCCTTTATTTTTTTCCAGTAGTTCTTTTTCGCCCATTAGTTTAAAGAAAATGCTTGAGGTTTCTAGAGAGATCACTCCTGCAATTATTGTTTTATCAGTCGATTTTGGAGTTACACCTGTGAAATCCACCAATACTGAGGGAAATGTATTGGAAGCAAAGAATTTTTCCTGTTTATCAAGGATTTTTTGCAGGGAGTCTTCTGGCATTTTCGTTCCCTCGCTCTTGACTTGATCCAGCCAACGCGAGACATTCGCTTCCAATCCCCCGGCTTCTCCTTGTAATGGGATGACCGTACAAATTCCTTCTTTATTACCCACTTTGACTGAGAAGGTTGCCAATCTCATACCCGATTGGTTCGGCATTTCCGCCCAGCCTTCAGGCAGATTCCATTTAAAATGATTTCTCGGCATATGTCCCATTCCCATTTCAGAAGATTGCCCCATTTGTGGCATGCCTCCTTGAGGTTTTCCCGTATTTTGTATCTGTCCCGATGTCCCTGTTTCTTTATACTTTCGTACTCCTTTATCCTTTCCGCAGGCTGAAAATGTAACAGCCAAGATGATAACCAGTATCAAGATGATAAATTTATCCACTTTCATATATTTTGATTTCATGTTTTGTCCTTGTAATTTGTTATACCTTTTGGGGGCACCCCGCATAATCGTAGGTACCCCCTCCGGTTTCATTGGTGAATCTACTTTTTCGTATACGTATGATCGATTTTTTTTACAGCTTCCTTAAAATTGAAAGCTTTGTAAGTTGGGCTTTTTGGATTGTGGCATTTTTTGCAAACAGCTTCATCTGGCTCGATCAACCCATTTGCCATTGATTGTTTTTTGTCTTTCATAACCGACATCGATTTGTAAGCAGAACCCGGGCCGTGGCAGGATTCGCACTGCACAGCTTCAAATGAAGCAGCAGTAGGATCTCCGACCTTATAGCCACCTGCATTAAATCCTGTTACATGGCATTCCAGGCATTTTGGGTTCTTTTCCTCTCCTTTCGCTTTCAGAGTTGCAAATGCTTTGGCGTGAGGGCTCTTTTCCCATTTCTCGAACACTTCGCCTTTCGCTGTGCCCTTATGGCACATCTTGCATTTTGCAACTCCAATGTAGCTAAAATCTCCCGCGTATACAAGTGAGAACACAACCATCACACTTAACGTTAAAAACATTATTCTCTTCATGATACCTCCATTTTATATCATGTTAGATATTAGTTATACGGAATTTCTAAAGAAATGTCAATCGTATTTTTAACAATTTAATTCTTAAATATTTGTTACCCCTTGTTTATCTCAACTTCGAAAACTACTTCTTTAAATTGTTACAAATTCAAAAATAAAATACATTGGGTTACTTTCATCACCTATATTGTTGATTTTTTATGAACTTTCAATACAATTACATTTATTTCAATCAATTAATATAATTCTAATAAATACTCTTCTCTCCAATCGGTAACCTTTCTAAACTGAAATGTATTGAATCATTATAAGAATAAAATTTTACCTTAATATTTTCGATCAATTCAAATTTACTGAACCAAAAATATCTATTTAAGGATTTCTTATGGAAGAAATCACCCTTCAAAAATTTCACAACCTATTTAAAACATACATTCGCCGCCTTAAAAGCTTCACCAATGTATTTATAGAACAGGACGCCCTAAATAATAGATAGAAATTCCTATTTAATAAATACAACATTGCATTTCAAAGCTTCAACAGTCTCCTTCCGAGATAAGGCAGTGTAAAAAATAAATAGACAATTGTATTTATTAAATAGAACAATCTCTGAAATATTTAGGCTAATGGATTTCCGAATACCAAACGGCTTATTTCTAATACATTTACAATATTCCAGGATAGTATGATTAAGCCCCAAAATGCGATTTTTTTTCTCAAAAAATCGATCATTGAATGGAAAAGTTGAATCATTGCACTTGGGAACACCCAAGAGGAGATATTGGATTGAAATATTTGATTATTTTACTCTGTTTTCCTATTAAGGTTGAGATACTGAT
>JAKAGC010000516.1 GCA_021817755.1 Acidobacteriota bacterium
CTATAATTACCGGATATGCGATAGGATGAGTGAAGAAGGACTTGAAGTCATCAGTCTTGGAGTACTGACCGATGACGATCCGGATTTCAGACCGGATGAATATGTGCACAGTCGTTTGGGTTTTGAAAAGCGGATGAAAATTCCTATTGCAAAAATATTGGATTACGACCGAATAGAAGCGAAAAAAAACAGCCTTGCAATTACCGGTAATCCAATGGCAGTTGTAATAAAGACACAATTGAAAAGCTTTGAAGTGACACAGGCGGATGATAAACAGAAGTACAACTTCAAGCGTGAACTAATAATCGCCTGTTATAAAGAAGGATACTCGAAGAATTATATTCGAGCACTGTTTAATTTTATCGATTATATAATCCGGTTACCGGAGTACCTGGAAAAGAAAATATCAGATGAGGTAACCGCAATCGAGGAGGCAGGGAAAATGAATTATGTAACAAGCTGGGAACGTATTGCCAAAAAAGAAGGTAAAAAAGAAGGCAAGTTAGAAGGAATTAAATTAGGCATGGAAAAAGGCATGGAAAAAGGAGTGGAAAAAGGTATTAAAGAAGGCAAAAAAGAAGGCAAAATGGAAATAGCACTGGGAATGATAAAAAAAGGATTGAGTTTTGACTTAATTGCTGAGATTACAGGATTTCCAAAAGAACGGATAGAGAAATTGGCAGCTTCGGGTTTATAAATCCTTATCCGGGCTCGACCTTCATGTGTATTTTAAATACCTCAGAATAATACGGAATAATTTTATTCGAACCCTGCTCAATTATTCAAATAAATAGATACCGGAATTAAATTTTTTCGGTAGATCATTCTTTAATACTCCTGACTATAATCGATTTGACCTTTTCATAGAAACCACAAATATAATCCAACTATTAGTGATTAATGCTCCTGTTTCTTATAAATTTTTTCTATTGTAAAGTGATTCAATTTGGCTTAAAATTATACTTATATGTATATAAATGAGGAACAACCATGGACGAATTAATTACTACTATATCGGAAAATAATCGAAAATATCCGAACCTCCCGCTTTTAATGTGCTTTTCAACTCACCTGGAATTCGAAGGGGAAGCATTCGATATCAATTTTTGCAATACAAGAATAAAAATATCGAAAGATACGGATAACTTTACATCGATTGGACTGAAAAATCAGCAAGTGCCTTACAAAGCAACAATATTGGGGGGATTCGCTCTTACAGAAGATGTCACAGGTTCGATCGATTACAGGAAATACTTCAACATCGCCTGGAAAGATGAGCAAGCAATCCCTGAAATGGTATTCCTTTCCCAACCGGCACAAATTGTGCGAAACTACTTCAAAGGCCAGAAAATCGAATTCGGTATCGAAGATGTTTCATGCTACCATGTTCAATACAGGGATGGCGTAACAGCAGATTTTACCCGGACAGGAGACGCGATCTATGATTTTACGTTTAGTACAGGATTAACGGGTTCCTTCAAAAAAGAAGAAGATGGCGTACATTCGATTCGCTTTAAAGGTATCCCATTGGATGAAGAAGACGATGGGTATAAATCGGAATCGAAATTAATCATATCGCGTTCCAAATATACGGATAACCTGGTTCTTATCCTGCAAGACACTGCAACGGTTTATATTTACCCGTAAAAATGGATACAACTCTAATTATTCATGGGCTCAATTATACCGGCAGCTATAGTCATGACACAACCGAGAATTTCATTTTCTCCGGGTAACCGATGATTACTTTACGAGATTTTCGCCAGGAAGTTCGTATCACCTTTACCCTTGCCTTTCCATTAGTAGTGGGCCAGGTAGGGCATATCATGATCGGGGTGGCGGATAGTGTAATGGTAGGGTATGTGGGAGTCATTCCACTTGCAGCGGCAGCGCTTGCCAACCGTTTATTTGCCATTATCATGGTTCTGGGTATGGGGATGAGCTTTGCGATTACGCCATTTGTGGCGCAGGCAATAGGAGCCAATCAACGGGAAAAATGCCCGGAAACCCTGAAACAAGGAATGCATGTTTCATTGTTAACAGCCGTGATCCTGATCCTGCTAACCGAATTGACAGCGGATTTAATCCCATTTTTAAATAGTTCACCGGAAGTTTCGACACAAGCACGGGAATATTTGCGAATACTGGGAGCTTCTGTTGTCCCGTTCATGATCTTTCAATGCTTCAGACAATTCAGCGAAGGACTCTCCCGGATGTGGCCGGCAATGATTCTTAACATTATTGCGAATGGGGTTAATATTTTCTTCAACTGGATATTTATCTATGGCCATTTCGGGTTTCCTGCAATGGGGTTGAACGGAGCAGGCTACTCGACATTGATTACGCGTTTGATGATGGCGACTGCCCTGGTTATCTATGTACTGAAAACAGAGTTCTATAAACCTTATCTCCCACGATTCTTCCCGATTAAATTCGATTGGAGGGAAATGGGAAAAATATTTTCCCTGGGTCTGGGAAGCGGGTTGCAATATTTTTTTGAAGGGGGAGTTTTTACAGCGGCAACGATTATGATCGGCTGGATCAATCCGCAGTCGATGGCAGCCCACCAGGTGGCATTGAATTCCGCTTCTGTAACCTATATGTTTGCTGCTGGAATTTCAGCGGCAGCAGCGGTCCGGGTGGGGCAGGCTAAAGGCGAAAAAAGCAATTTAAAAATGAGAAACGCAGGGTTTTCGGCTTTTACTCTGTCGGCGATAATCATGTCGTTCTGGGCGGTGGTATTTATTCTTTTTTGCCGGATTATTCCACGTTTCTATATCTCAGACCAGGGTGTCATCGATCTTTCCGCGAAACTGCTTATCGTTGCGGCTCTATTCCAGGTATCGGACGGGATACAGGTGGTAGGAGTTGGGGCTTTGCGGGGAATGTCGGATGTTCATGTGCCCACTTTCTTCTCTTTTATTGCCTACTGGGTGGTTGGATTACCTGCGGGGTATATCCTGGCTTTTCCACTTAAAATGAATGCAGCGGGGGTATGGTTCGGCTTGTTCATCGGACTTACTGTTTTCGCTTGTTTTATGGTTTACCGCTTTTATAAAAAAACAAAAAACACATCACTTACCGTATAATAAATAGTCGAATTACAAAGGAGTACACGCATGCGATTAGTTGGAGAAATAAAGGATCAGAAATCAGCCGGGCTGTTGAGTAATTACCTGGCATACAAGGAAATAGAGAATAAAATCATCGAAGAAGATGGAGCATTTGAAATATGGGTGTATGATGAAGAAAAATTAAACACAGCGGAAACAATGTTCGCGGAATTTATGGCGAACCCGAATGCACCTGAATATAAAGACGCAATGAAAAAAAATAAAGTAATCCAGGAACAAACGGCATCCAAAGAGGACCGGGATGATGCGCCTTATATCGATGCACGTACGACTATTTTTTACCACGAAGTAATCCCCCGCGGGAAATTAACGATGTTTCTGATCCTGATCTGCGTAATCGTCGGTTTCTTGTCCAAACTGGGAGATAATATTGCTTTTCTGCGACCGCTGTTTATTACGGATATTCTGGTTAATGGAAATATGATACGCTTTGCTCCGAATTTACCTGAAATTCAACATGGAGAAATCTGGCGTCTCTTCTCACCGATGCTGATCCATTTCGGCTTTTTGCACCTGTTATTTAATATGATGTGGCTGCTGGACCTGGGAAGTTTGGTGGAATTTAGGAAAGGGAGCTTGTTTCTTGTGGTTTTTATTTTGGTAGTTTCAGGACTGAGCAACCTGGCTCAATTTTATATTGTTCATCCTCTTTTCGGTGGAATGTCCGGGGTGGTGTACGGGTTGTTCGGGTATATCTGGATGAAAGGAAAATTCGACCCGGGATCCCGTTTCTTTCTTCATAAGACGACAGTGGTATTGATGATTGCCTGGTATTTCCTGGGATTAACGGGATTATTGGGAAATATCGCCAACGCAGCCCATTCGGTGGGATTAGTAGTGGGAGTAATATGGGGATTCTTATCGGCGGGTGGACTGAAACGATTAATCAAAAAGTAAATTTGTATTAAATTAG
>JAKAGC010000517.1 GCA_021817755.1 Acidobacteriota bacterium
AATTACCACAGCTCCTGTTTCCTTTACAAAAAAGGCATTACCTCCGGTATGGTCGGAGTGAGTGTGGGTATTAATAATGAACAGGATATTTAAACCCAATTCCTTAACACGGTTATAAACCGGTAATGGATCCGGTGAGGGATCTATCACGACTCCTAGTTTTGTTTTTTCGCATCCGGCAATATAACCGTAATTGCGATCTCCCCCTGATAAAACCTGTTCAAAAATCAATGTACTCATGTTTTCTCCTATCTGAGTATTAAATCCGAAACCACCGGATATCTATCGAAAATTATTATAGTCAAAATTGAGATAATAGTCAAATAGATGAATGAAATGGCGATAATCAAATATTTATAGGTTCCCCTTACCATCTATATTCCAAAAATATATACTGTCGAATACTGCGAAAGAATAAATATCCGATAATTTTGTTGAAAATCGATTGTCCTCATATTAAAATATATCTTGAGGATTACCCATATGATGAATAACGAAAAAAAAATAAACAGTCTATCTGTTCTTTGGTTCTCAAGGAAGACAGAAGCACGTGTTTTGTTTTTTTCGTTTAATGAGGAGGGATAAAATGCCCATTATAACTATTTCCAGGCAGTTGGGAAGTAAAGGTTCGGATATTGCGAAGTTATTAAATAAAGAGTTCAATTGCTCATATCTGGATAAAGAATCGTTAGAGAAAGCATTTAATGAATATGGAATTCCCCGTGAGAGTGTCGAGCGTTTCGATGAAAAAAAACCGGGATTCTGGGATTTATTCAAGACCGATAAAGCCCGTTACCTTCATTATATGAAAGGTGCAATGCTGGAATTTGCACGGAAGGGCAACGGGATCATACTGGGAAGAGGAGGACAGGTATTATTGGCAGGTATTTCGGGTGTTTTACATGTCCGAATTTTTGCTCCGTTGAATGTAAGATTGGAACGCATCATGAAACAATACGAATGCGATGAACGTCATGCTGAAAAAATAATCCAGGGAAGCGATTCCGAAAGAGCAGGTTTTCATCGCTTTTTCTTCGGAGTCAATTGGGAAGATATCAATTTATATGAACTGGTAATCAATACAGGCTCTCTTTCTTGCGAGACAACGATACAGATTATCCGTAGTATAGTGGAATCGGAAGAATATAAAGCGGCTGAAGCAGAAACCTCTTTAAAGCTTAACGATCTCTGTCTTGAACACGAAATAAAAACGGCTATTATTTATAAAGAAAACCTCTCGGTTCAATTCCTGGAAGTTCAATCCGTTCAGGGAAATGTGGTCTTAGGTGGTATTGTCGATAATAGCGAGGACCTCGAACGGGTGGATATTGTTTCAGGAAAAATCCCTGGAGTTAAATCGGTCAAAAACGAAATATATTACAATCCTATTTCTACTGCTTACGGGCTTCATTATTAGTCTTCGATTCTCGTGATAAATCAGTGATAGGTTATAATTGTATACGGGGGAGTTGTAGTTTATAATTATTTTTCAAGGAATAAATATTATTTTATCTTATTAAAGGTGAATGCAATGGTACAAAAAAAGAAATTGAATTGTATTGAATGTGGGATGAAACTTGGGGATAAAGAGAATTGTGTGAATTATTGCCCGGATTGTTTCATCGGAGTGGATTTGCATCTTTCGGAATCCAGTAAAGAACATATTTTCGGTGATATCGAACAAATTATGCATTATTTTATATCGGATGTGACAAGTGCCTTTGAAAAAGACCCGGCAGCTAAAAGTTTAATGGAAGTTCTTACCTCGTATCCTGGAATCCAGGCAGTACTAATCTATCGAGTGGCCCATTTTTTCTGGGGAGTGAATCTCCCATTTGTTCCCCGTTACCTCTCTTCTATTGCCCGGCAGTTAACGGGCATCGATATTCATCCGGGAGCTAAGATCGGAGGGAATTTCTTTATCGATCACGGGCAAGGAGTGGTTATTGGAGAGACAACTGAAATCGGAGATAATGTAACGATTTACCAGGGTGTTACACTGGGAGGTACAAGTTTAGAAAACAAAAAAAGGCATCCGACGTTAAAAAATGATATCATTGTGGGTGCAGGTGCCAAAATACTGGGACCTGTGGTAATCGGTAATAATGTCCGTATCGGTGCGAATAGTGTGGTGAATAAAAATATACCGGATAATTCGGTAGTAGTAGGGGTACCGGGAAGAATCATTTCTGAAAGTAATGAAAATATAACCCGAGAAATCCATCAATTTGAACATGGGAACCTTCCGGACCCTGTACAACGTGTTATTGAACGCATGGAAAGCCGTATTGCTTCCCTGGAAAAACAATTGAAGGAAACTTCGAAAACGGAATAAAATATTCTTTTATAATTATCTTTACTAAACAGGTAGGACGCTAACATGAATAGACAAAATAAATATTTTAATAGTATTTTAGAGACAATAGGTTCAACACCAATTGTTCGATTAAACAGGATAGGAAGTGAATTAAATGCAGAATTTTTTGTAAAATTGGAATCCTTTAATCCGCTTTCCTGTGTGAAAGAACGCATTGCGCTAAATATGATCCGGAGAGCTGAAAATGAGGGACTCTTAACCCCGAACAGCATTATCGTTGAACCTACTTCGGGTAATACGGGTATTGGCCTGGCTATGGTATGTGCTGTTAAAGGATATTCATTAATTTTAACGATGCCGGATACGATGAGTATTGAAAGGCAGCGGATATTAAAGGCATTGGGAGCACAAATCATTTTAACTCCGGGTAAGTTGGGAATGAAAGGAGCAATCGAAAAAGCAGAGGAAATGGGACGTGAACAAGAAGCTGTATTTATTCCACAACAATTTAAAAATAAAGCCAACCCGGAAATGCACAAAAAAACGACGGCTGTTGAAATATGGGAAGATATGGAACACGACCTGGATGTATTTGTAGCGGGAGTGGGAACAGGGGGAACGATTACGGGAGTAGGGGAGTTCCTCAAAGAGAAGAATCCTTCGATAAGAGTAATTGCTGTTGAACCGGATACCTCTCCGGTTTTATCGGGAGGAAATCCGGGACCGCATAAAATCCAGGGGATCGGTGCGGGTATTATCCCTGAAATTTTGAATACACGGATTTATGATCAGATAATTACTATCGGAGCAGAAGAGTCTTTCGAATGTGCACGTAATCTGGCTCGATTGGAAGGAATTTTTGCAGGAATATCATCGGGTGCTGCAATTGCGGGAGCATTGAAGTATGCTAGTTCCATCCCTCCCGGGAATAAAAAAGAAAAAATAGTCATTATGTGCCCGGATACAGGAGAACGATATTTATCTACTGAATTGTGGGCTAATTTAGATTAATATTAATCCAGTTAAAACTCTTCGAATCCGTCTTCATCCGAAGCGAAAAAATCTTCTGCCGACTCTTTCTGGGCGGATGATTTTTTAGGTTCTTCCTCAATTTTTTCATTCTTTTTCGATTGAGGTTGTTGAGTGGGGGCCGAAGCAGGAGTTGGTTTGGATGTTGTTTTTTTAGGGGAATCAGTCTTGGGAGTGCTTTTCTCTATTTTAATTGCAGCAGGTTTTTCTGTCTTCTTGGAATTTTCTGTCAGGGTAAAATGAGAAACGAGTTTCTGGAGTTCACCTGTGTTTAACTTCATACTCTTGGTAGTGTTGGAGAGTTCTTCAACCAGTGACGCATTCTGGTTAATTACTTTTTCCAATTGATTCACGGAAATGTTAATTTGTTCAACACCTGTTGCCTGTTGTTTGGAACCGTCTTCGATTTGTTCGATACGATTTACGATATCCTGCATTACCTGGAGAATCGTGGAAAAGAAATTATTGGTTTGCTTAACCAGATCCAATCCTCGTTCCGTACTTTCGACGTTTTTAGAGACAATTTCCTGGATCGTTTTGGAAGATTCTGCCGTTTTTTGAGCCAGGTTTCTTACTTCTGCTGCGACCACAGCAAAACCGCGTCCCGCTTCGCCAGCCCGTGCAGCCTCAACTGCTGCATTCAATGCCAGCAGGTTTGTTTGAAAGCTGATATCGTTAATCACGTTTACAATTGCA
>JAKAGC010000518.1 GCA_021817755.1 Acidobacteriota bacterium
TTTACAACGGGCAATAGAACAACTAATGAAAATGCTAATTGAGCTTAGTACAAAAGTTGAAAATAGTGTGAAGCGTACCATCAAAGCGCTTGAAGAAAATGATATCCAATTGGCCAGGAGTGTTATAGATGAAGATGAAGCAATCGATAAAGATGAGATCGAAATCGAAGAAGAGTGTTTAAAGATTTTTGCTCTTCATCAACCTGTTGCTATTGATTTACGTTACCTCGTAGCCGTTATGAAAATTAACAATGACCTTGAACGAATAGGAGATCTTGCGCAGAATATTTCCTGGCATGTCATCCATATCCTTTCTCGACCCGAAATGGTTAATCCGTCACGTTCCGACATCCTCGGAATTTACAAGAAAGTAGAGGCAATGTTAAAAAAGAGTCTCGATTTAATTATCGGGCTCGATGTAGCCAAAGGTTATGAGATATTGAAAGCAGATGATGAAGTTGATCATTTGCAGCGGGAATTCGAAGTTAATATTTTGGAACTAATAAAACAAGATCCTCAGGACGCAGATATTTTTGTTCAGTACATTCATATTGCACGGCATTTGGAACGGATTGCAGATCATGCCACCAATGTTGCTGAGGATATTATCTACTTAATTAATGGAGAAATTATACAGCATAAAGGAGGCAATGTGTAATAATACATGCCTCAGTTCAGGTATAATAAGTATTTAAGAAAAAAATGCTACTATTTCTTATCGATTTTCAAAAAAATAAAATATAAGTAAATTTTGTATTTTCCTGCTTCTTTGTTGACAATCCAAACATAATTATATATATTAAATATGTTGGACAAATCCAACATAAAAAATTCAAGGAGGCATTCAATGCTAAACAAAAAATTAGTTCTACTTATTTTTCTCATCATTTTCGTCACTCTTCCATCAATAGCAGATACTATCCAAGGACTTCCCCTTCATGTTCAAAAAATCACCAATAATGTAATACGTATGTGGGTGGGAGATTATATGTCTTCGACCGCAATCTCTGCAATCGCTACCCAAAAAGGTATCATCGTTATCGATACTACAGATGTCAGCTCTATTGACCAGGGATTCCGGAAAATTATAGCTAAAGAATTTCAACGCGATGATTTCAAATACCTCATTAATACCCACGGTCATGCCGATCATACAAACGGAAACGGAGTTTATAACGATTGCGAAATTATTGCTCATGAAAACGCCATAGAATTAATTAAAACCAATTTTAGCAATTTCTCCGAAATGCAGAAATTCTTTGACGGGTTCAAACTACGCCTTAACGAAGAATTAAATTCAGAAAAATTAACAGACAACAAAAAAGCGCTAATTAATGAACAAATTAAATTCTATTCCATTGCCCAGGAAAGTATGAAAGCAAACTCCAAACCCACATTCCCCACAAAAACCTTTAAAGAAAAGCTCACACTCGATTGTGGAGATGCCACCCTCGAACTATTCCAGGCAGGAGGAACTCATACCACCTCCGATATCTTCATCCTGTACAAAGAAAAAGGAATCCTATTCACAGGAGATATTATGGCCGATAAATGGTTAACCGATATTCCCGGTTGCCTTGCAAATTTTAAAATCCAGGCCGGTACCTCCCAGGACTACATTACCCTTCAACAAAATTGGAAAGAACTCCTCGATAAAAAAGACCAGATCAAACTCTATATCCCCGGCCACTGGAATGCAGAACTCTCCCCAAATGGGTTTCAGGACAGGTATAATTATTTTATTACCTTAATAGATGCAGTAAAAATAATGTCTCAAAAAGGTCAGGATCTCCCCCAATTCGTCGCAGCTTATACCCTCAAAAATATATACCCTCAACTCGTAGATAGCCCAGGGTTCTCCCAGAGCAATCACATCGGTTCTATTTATCATCTTTACTCCATATACTCAGGAAAAATATCCGCCAGTCTCGAAATTCAAAAAATATTACAAAAAGACCTTTTCATTGCCCAGTTCCCCAGATTAAGAGAGGAAATCCTGAAAGCCAGAGATAAATATTTTATTCTCGAAGAAGATATTAACCGAGTAGGATATTTCCTACTCCAACAAATAAAAGAACCCACTGGAGCCATCGCCCTTTTTGAATTCAATGTCCAATTATTCCCCAATTCCTGGAATGCTTATGACAGTCTTGCTGAAGCTTACTATACAAATGGAGAAAAAGCAAAAGCACTCCAACTCTTTAAAAAAGCTGTGGAAATGAATCCCAAAAACGAAAACGGCAAAAACTTCATCACTCGAATCGAAAAAGAACTCTAAAACCAGCTTTCATTAAGAGCCTAATAAAAAGTAAAATAAGTGTTTCAACTATCTACATGTTCCATTGTTGCAGTAAAATGATTTCTTTCCAATAAGATAGTAATGTCGGACCCCTTTTATAAAAGGGGTCCGACACCCCCTAAAATTTTTTATTAGTTTCTCTTTTCCAGTTACAGTTTGCATTATTTCTCTCCCAATGATAGAATTATTTCACTCAATAACCAAAGAAACCCATTTATCCTCCGGAGGTATAAAATGAAAATGACCACCAACTGCATTAATTGCGGTGCACCACTTGACCCTACCCTAAAACAATGCCACTACTGCGGATCAAAATATTTTACCCAAAACGAAACTATACCCTGGAATTATTTCCTAAAAAGCCGTAAAATACGAACCCATGCTATTTATCCCTTACTACTTCTCATTGGCGTCTGCCTTGTGATTTTCATCTATGGTATCACATTTGATCATTTCTCAGAAACCACCCTAATACAGATAACCCCACTTTGGTTCTTCCCCATCGTGTTCGGAACCTTTGGATTTACCGCGGAAAAAATGCTCCATTATGTTGTCGCAGGAGAAGCCCCAACCATTGGAGAAGCTTATAAAAAATGGATCAAAACCTTTGTTTCAAAACACCTATTCATAGGACTATTAGTTTCCATCCTTCTATTTCCCTTTTCTTTTTTCAAAAATAATTATCCCCTATTAATTGCATTTCTCGGATCAGCAATCTGGGGGATACTGTTACTCATTTTTTTCAATGGAATTTTCCCTTCCCTTTAAAATATTAAAGCCCTTTTTCCAAAAGTTCCCCTAAATTATTAGGATTTTTTAATTATCTGAACCGGAAGCATTAGGTACATATGGCTCCCGGTTCAGAGATTATAATGTCAAAGAGTTACTCCACCTTCAAATAAAAATCAATTACAAATAGGTTCAATGCATTGATTATAAGCATCTGTCGAAAGAGTTAAGTTAACCGGGATGCATACAATACACGTATCGGCAGAACATGTGCACGTTCCATTGCATGAATTGTAGCATGTTTCACAATAAGTATTACAGGTTACAGTTCCGCCCCCTCCAGTATCACACCCGAAACATTCATGAATATCTGATGATGAGCCTCCCTTTACCACATTCATGCCATAGGAATTGAGCCCACTAATTGTTACCTTTCTCAGGTTAAGTTTTTTCAAGGTTTTCTTTGGTTTCATTTGTAATCCTCCTAATATGACTAATACTATTCATCTTCACTGATTTATAGATCGACTGAAAGTGAAGAATAAGTGTAACTATAACATATCTGATCCCAATTTGTCAAATCATTAAATCACATTCAAATCAAATAAACCATCTCTTACAACTATTTTTAAATGTCACTATTTACAAGCAGACAAATCCCTCGAAATAGAGTTCTTACTATAAAAATTGAAATGTGAATAGCCTTCTTTTGCTCTAAGAAAAATTTTAAAGAAAAAATTTAAAATGAAGAAGAAAAGTAGCCTATTTACTCGCTTTTCCCGTTAGTTGTTCCAGGTTTTTTCTAACCGATTGAGTTACCGCATTTTCAACTCCCAGTGACTTCTCCAGAACTTGCAATGCTTTTTTAAAATATTCAATCGCTTTCGCTTTCTCACCCAATTCTCTGTAAGCCAGCCCCAGATTATTATTAGTTGCAGCAACATTCGGATGATTTTCACCATATGTAGAAATAAGATAAGTCATTGCTTTTTCATAATATGGTATCGA
>JAKAGC010000519.1 GCA_021817755.1 Acidobacteriota bacterium
TACAGAAGATACATCGGACTGTGCAATTTGAATTGGAGCGCTATAATGTGAGCTCTCCTGATGAAATGAAAGAAGTAGCTCTTGGCTTTATACGGCCTTTTGATCTTTCTGCTGCTCCACTGTTACGAGCAGGTCTCATTACGATGAGGGATGAAAGCTATATGATAATGTACGATATGCCGCATATTGTTTCGGACGGTATATCGAATGGGATTTTCAGGAATGAATTATTCTCACTTTATATGGAAGGCCCTTCTTTTTCACTGCCTCGACTGACTATGCAATACAAAGATTATGCTACCTGGCTTACTGGTGAATCGAAAATGATTGCCAGACAAAAAGAGGCAGAATTCTGGAAGAATGAGTTCCAGGGTGAACTGCCTGTTTTAAATCTTCCTCTTGATTTCCCAAGACCTCTTGTCCAGGAATACGCAGGGGGTCTGTTTAGTTTTTCTCTTGATCCTGAAGAAACAGCAGCCGTTAATGGATTGGTCCTGCATGAGAGTACAACGCTTTTTATCCTTCTTGAAGGGGTTTTTACGATTTTGTTATCGAAACTTTCCGGCCAAGAGGATATTATTATCGGAACACCGGTGGCAGGGCGTAACCATACGGATTTATCTTCTATTATCGGTATGTTTATCGGGACATTAGCGCTTCGTAATTACCCTGAAAGTGAAAAACCTTTCGATCTCTATTTACGAGAGGTGCGAGATAGGACATTACAGGCATTTGAGAACCAGGATTACCCATTCGAAGAACTGGTGGAGTTACTGGGAGTAAACCGAGATACGGGAAGGAATCCTGTATTCGATGTCATGCTTGTTCTCCAGAACATCGAACAAAACCTTCATACCCTTTCTACATTGAACCTTAAACCTTATCGATTGGAAGGGGATCAATCGAAGTTCGATTTTACACTCTTCTCCATGGAAAGCGATGGGGGACTCGAATTCCTAATCGAATACCGGACCCGCCTATTTAAGGAAGAAACGATCCATCGTTTTGCTTCCTATTTCAAACGTATCTTGCGTGAAATAATAGGGAATAGGGCTTTGAAAATAAAAGATATTCAAATCCTTGATGAAGCGGAAAAAGAATTGCTGGTGAATACGTTTAATGAAACGAATGCACTCTATCGACAAGATCGTACCTTAATCGACCTGTTTAAAAAGCAGGTGGAAAAATTTCCGGATTCAATCGCATTAAATGGAGAACTACTTTTTAGTGAAAATACAACATTCGGGAAAATTGGGCATCTTACTTATCGGGAATTGGACCGCCTTTCGGATAGAGTAGCGGTGCAATTAATGGAAAAAGGTGTGGTTCCCGGAGATCTGGTCGCAATGTCTATGGATAAATCCATGGATATGTTAGGGGGAATCCTGGGAATTTTGAAAACGGGAAGCGCCTATGTACCTATGAATCCAAGGAATCCGGAAGAACGTAACCGGTTTATTATGGAAGACAGCGGCGCAAAATTACTGCTACACTCTCTTACAGAACTATTTGGAGAGACAGAGAATAAAGAGATACAGGATAGAAGTATATCAGAATTAAACGCGTTAGTTCTGCATAAAGATTCTCCGGCCTACATCATTTATACTTCAGGATCTACAGGGAATCCAAAAGGAGTATCGATTCGTCATTCGAATGTATGCCCTCTGCTTCATTGGGGATATGATAAAATGCATTTAAGGGTTGAGGATCGAACGATACAGAATCTATCGTACTTTTTCGATTGGTCAGTATGGGAAATATTTATTACGTTAACAAGCGGTGCAGCTTTATATATACCGGGCGAAGAAATTCTCATGAATCCGTTAGAGATGATAGATTACATGAGGAAAAACGATGTAACTGTGTTGCATATTACTCCGACCCAATACCAGGGATTAACCGGCTCTGGTGCTGATGGGACCTACGACGGGTTGTTATTGGGTTCCTTAAAACACTTATGCATTGGTGCAGAAAAGCTTACATACGAAACGGTTAAACGAAGTGAAGCATTTGTTACAAGGGATTGCCGAATTTATAATATGTACGGCCCAACGGAAGCGACGATTATGGCTGCGGTAGATGAAGTGGATCGCAATAATATTTCCATATATCAAACACTGGGCAGCATCCCTATTGGTGGACCTATTGCGAATAATAGACTTTTTATTCTGGATCAGAATTATAACCTTTGCCCGTTAAAAGTAATAGGACAATTATTTATTGCGGGTGGGGGAGTGTCGGATGGGTATTTGAATAATCCGGAATTAACCGCGGAAGCATTTATTGGTTTTGACATGCAGGGGCTCTTTTTGAAAAAACCGCCCCTGCACCCGGCAAAAACTTCTGATAATTTAATGCATTTTAATTCGCCCCTGCACCCGGTAAAAACTTCTGATAATTTAGTACAGTTGGATACATTAACAGAAAGTTTTAAGGGGGTAAAGGGGGGCATTTTTCAAAAAGCCCCCCTTTCGACTGAAGGTAATGAAAAACAGATATTCTATAAAACGGGTGATTTGTGCCGTTGGTTAGAAGACGGAACCATTGAATTTACTGGGCGTTTGGATTTCCAGGTCAAAATTCGGGGACTTCGTATTGAATTGGGAGAAATCGAGAATCATGTGCTTTCTTATAAGGGAGTAACAGATACGATCGTATTGGTTAAAGAGAACAGAGATGACCGGTATATTTGCGCTTACGTGGTATTGGAAGAGGGCATAATATTGGCTGATTTACGGGAGTATTTAACGAACCGATTGCCTCAATACATGATTCCGGGTTACTTTGTAGTACTGGATAAACTACCGCTCTCTCCGACAGGTAAAGTGGATCGCAAAGCACTACCTGAACCTGAACTGATAGTAGAGGAAACGAAAATAATCCAGCCAGGAGATGAAGTTGAATTCAAAATTAGGGAGATATTTGCAGAGGTATTGAAACTGGAACCTCAGACGATGGGGGTGGATTCCAATTTCTTTGAGCTTGGAGGTCATTCGCTTAAAGGGACCTTATTGATATCGAAAATTCATAAATCATTCAATGTGCGAATTACATTGATTCAATTATTCCAGTTTCCATCTGTAAGAGGAATTGCAGGGATTATCAAGCAATCTGCTGGGGAACGGTATACATCGATCGAAAAAGTGGAAGAACAGGATTACTATGCTCTTTCTCCTGCACAAAAAAGGCAATATATATTAAACGAGATGGAAAATGACACTACTGGTTATAATATCCCCTCGTTTTACCGTACTGAAACTCCGATAGATGCGGCAAGACTTGAGAAAGCATTTAAGCTGGTAATACAACGGCATGAAAGTTTCAGGACTTCCTTTCATTTAATCGAAGAAGAACCTGTTCAAAAAATTCATGGGAATGTGGATTTCACATTGGAGCAATATTATGCGGCGACAGAAGAAGAGGTTGGAGGAATAGCGGGCCAATTTGTCCGCTCTTTTGATATGACCCACGCTCCGCTATTAAGAGGGGGTTTAATTTTATTAAATACTGGGAGCACTATCCTTATGTACGATATGCCTCATATTATTTCGGACGGTATATCTGCGGGGATATTCAAAAAAGAACTACTTACTTTTTACAAGAATGAAGAAAAAGCGGAACTGCCTGTATTACCTATTCAATATAAGGATTATGCAGCCTGGATGAACCGGGATTCGCGTATTATGGAAAAACGAAAAGAGGAGGAGTTCTGGAAGAGTGAATTCCAGGGGGAACTGCCAGTTTTGAACTTGCCTCTTGATTTTCCACGTCCGGTTATACAAGAATACGCGGGAGGTCATGTTTCATTTTCCATGGGGAAAGAGGATTGGGCTGCTATTAAAGGGTATATTGTTCATGAGAACGCCACATTATTTATGATGCTGGAAGCAGCATTTACTATTCTTTTATCGAAACTGGGAGACCAGGAAGATATTATCATTGGTACACCGGTGGCGGGACGGAGTCATACGGACTTATCATCGGTAATCGGCATGTTTATCGGAACGCTTGCACTTCGCAATTATCC
>JAKAGC010000520.1 GCA_021817755.1 Acidobacteriota bacterium
AGATGCACTCTCTCCCAGTATATTAACTGTGGGATTTCCCGGAATTGCCCGGAGAAGAAAAAATACAACTGTCGCAACCGCAGCAACCAGAAATAAAAAGAAAATCAATTTTTTCAGGATAAATCGTTTCAAGTTGCCTGCGGTTTGAATTTATTACGATAAAATCAGAATTTTTCGATTCCTTGCTGAGTATCTTCCGGCTTTTTCACTTCCTCATCTTTTGCTTTCAGTTTCAATTCTGCCATGAAATCAATAAATTTCTTTTTATTATCCAGGAAATAAGGCTTGTGCCAATAACTCAAAACGATCCCTTCCGGGCTGTTCAATAGAAATACAACCGTATTTCCGTACTCCCACATCGATCGTTTTGATAATCCTGCACGAATAATTTTCCGGTCATTCAAGCTCAGTTCCGGGCTTAGTTCTGTTTCCAGTACGTTGAAATTTCCTTTTTCATATATTTGAACGATTAATCTCGGGAACCGTTTCAGGATATCTTTGACTTTCATCAGGAAAGAGTAATCCAGGTCGGTTTTCGGTTCTCCATATTTTTTGCGAAGCACTTTCAATACTTCTACCGCGAAGTTTTTATCTTGGGTAGAGTAAGAGACCGAGTAAAGTCCTTTTAAATCGATTCCGAACAATGTTTCGACTTTTATACCGAATATATCTTCATCTTTAAAAAAATCGGTTTTCAAATCTTCTGCTTTTTGTAATTCCTCGAAGGACATACCCCACTTTAATTTCCGAACATCGTACTCCTGTGAGAAAAGAAACATTCCCACAGTTACACTTAATAAAATGAATACGAAAATTTTTTTCATATTCAACTCCTGCATGTGATTTTAGTACTAGACTATATCATAATACATGGTGATAAATCAAGGTAATTAAACTAAAAAATCCATAAATATTGCATCCCATTCTCTTGACGTTTTTTTCCCAAAGGAGTAATTTATTAGAATGGAGGAAAAGATGAAATTCAATAACCCCGCTGCAAGCTTCTTTATCCCTGATAGTATCCCCATTGAAGAAGCCCTCGCACGAACCACCCATCTCGGTATCGGAGCACACCCCGATGATCTCGAAATTATGGCCTTTCATGGAATTAATCGTTGCTACGAGGATCCTCAAAACTGGTTCGGTGGCATTACCTGTACGCATGGAAGCGGCAGTGCTCGCTCAGGAGAGTTTGCTTCCTTTTCAGATTCCGATATGATCCGGGTCCGTAAAAAAGAGCAGGAAAAAGCAGCCATCCTCGGAAAGTACGGATTCGTTCTTCAACTCGATTATGCCAGTTCTTCCATACGGGAATCCCATCTTACTCTTTCCAATGATATTTTGCATGTTCTCGAAATTTGCCGCCCTTCTGTTTTATATACCCATAATCCAGCCGATAAACACGACACACATATCGCAGTGTTTATTGCCGTTATTCATGCCATCCGCCGGCTCCCCAAAGAAAAACGTCCAGTATATGTGTATGGATGCGAAGTATGGAGAGGGCTCGACTGGCTCTCCGATAATGAAAAAGTCGCCCTCGACGTATCCGATCCCCATCGATTGGGAAAAGCGCTTATTGAAGTTTTCCAATCGCAGATTGCCGGTGGCAAACGTTATGATTTAGCCGTACCATCCCGTTGGCGTGCCAATGCCACGTATTTCCAATCCCATCAAATCGACCATTCCCGGCAGCTTGCGTTTGCCATGGACCTCGCACCACTTATAAACGATGATTCGCTCGATATTACCCAATATGTGATTTCATATATAAAACGGTTTCAGCAGGATGTCGAAACCAAACTCCGCCGTTTTACCCAACAATTAGGTACCCCCCCAATGAAATAAAACTCATAATAAGAAGGAGGAAATAAAATGGAAGTTATTATACAACCCGATATCAAAACCGCCAGTGTCCTCGGGGCACACATCGTGGCACGCGTTGTCAAGCGTAAACCCGATGCAGTGCTCGGACTTGCTACAGGTAATACCCCTCTCCTTCTTTACAGCGAATTGATTCGATTTCATAAGGAAGAGAATCTCGATTTTGAGTATATCACCACATTTAATCTCGATGAATATGTCGGTTTGGCACCATCGCATCCCGCTTCTTATAACAGTTTTATGTGGAAAAATCTGTTTATCGATTTAAATATTCCCAGGCATCGCATCCATATTCCCGATGGGTTATCCCCTGATATTCCCGCATTTTGCCGTCAATATGAAGGTGCAATAAAGGCCGCAGGTGGAATCGATTTACAAATTCTCGGTATTGGAACCGATGGTCATATCGGATTTAATGAACCCTCTTCGTCTCTTTCTTCCCGTACCCGAATAAAAACCCTTACCATGCAAACCCGGAAGGACAATGCGCCATTCTTCGAAGATGAAGAACATGTCCCTCAACATGTAATAACAATGGGAGTTGGGACCATTATGGAAAGCCGGATATGCCTCATGCTTGCATTCGGCGCCAAAAAAGCAGATGCTGTAGCCCGGATGGTAGAAGGACCCATAACCGCTTCGGTCCCTGCTTCCATCCTTCAAATGCACCAGCATGCCATTGTTATTACCGATGAAGAAGCCGCATCCAAACTCGAACGCGCCGATTATTACCGGTGGGTTTATGATAATAAACCCTATTGGCAGAAGTATTCTTTTTAAATTCAGTATATTTAAAATTTACTTTGTCGATTCATTTTCTATCGAACTGCAAAACCAGGACCATATTTTTTTATGAAAATCCATTGTCGGCGGATTTGCCAGTAAAAATTTCCTTAAATTAAAATTCCGTTTTTTCCCCGGTGCTTCCTGGTAGAATTTGTTTTTCATGTATAACGCATAGACTTCCGGGTGGAATTGGATTCCCAAAACATTTTTATATTTCAAGTGCCCGATTCCTTCCACGATTTTTCCATCCATCGACGTTGCGATCACTTCCAGGTCTTTTCCCAATTTTTTAATCGCCTGGTGGTGTGACGTCAGTACGTAAGGCGTATCCGACAGCTTCATTTTCATTAAATTCGTGAACAGGCTTTCTTTTACGAATTTAATGCGATGAAATGCAGGTCCCAGTTTTTTATCCAGAGGATTCAGCGCTTCCAGGTATCTCGAGCTGTGAATCGCATCTTTTCCCAGTTTAAGCACTTCTCCCGGAGTATTTAAATTGTATAATTGCTGCGGGATATCCTGGTATAGGGAGCCCCCGCAGGCCACATTCATTGTCTGGCAGCCAAGGCAGATCCCAAGTACAGTATAATCTTTTTTCGTTTCCAGTAACGGAACAAATTGCGGATTACGGCTCCCCCCTAGCAAATGGAATAAAAAGGAGACTTCGTAAGTATGGCGGATTGGTGTTCTCACATCCGACATCAAAATTGGGTCTTCGTTATAAATCGACGGAGGGAAATCCCATCCTCCCGGGAAAATGATCCCATCTGTTGTTTCCACTATTTTTTTAAATTGATCCGTCCATAAGTTTTCTTTAAAATAGTCTGCCGGTTTTACTTTACCCTTAAGAACCTTAAATTCAACCCAGGATAAGCCATGTTTTCTAACGTATTTTTTAACATGCTTATATCTATCGCTTTCCGATTCGTGGAAAATACCCACCAGGTGGATCCGGTCAAAGGTAATAATATCTTTTTCCAGTAATTGTTCGATGTTTTTGATCTGGCTTATTTTCGGTCTACACATTGCGATAGTAAAGGATTTATCTTTTTCAATCCCAGCTTGTGCATCGCCAGGTATACCCAAAATAAACAGGATCAAGACGGCAAAAGTTGTGAAAATTCGGGAAAATAACGGTTTCAATCTCATATTGTCCTCACATTTGATTCATAAAAAATCATTTGAATTGTTCCGGTCATCAGCAATCTTATACCACAGAACACTTTTTTTTACAAATTATATATTTGAGTTTAGCTATTCTTCCCTTATATATTGACATACCAATATATTTCATTTAAAATAAATTCCATGAAACCGATGCAATCAATAATTACAGTAATTAATCATAAACGGAG
>JAKAGC010000521.1 GCA_021817755.1 Acidobacteriota bacterium
ACAGGAAACTGGCTTTTCCTAATAGCAATATCCACAGAATCAACTCTACTCATTTGTCCAGCCCCTACTCCGATCAACATCCCATCTTTCACTATAATAATTCCATTTGATTTAACAAACTTAATGAGTTTCCATCCCAATTGGATATCTTTTATTTCATTATCTAATGGTTTTCGAGAAGATTTTAATTCGAATTCATCAAAGGATTTTAGGGCATTATCTCGTTCCTGGAAAACAAATCCACCTGGAACTACTTTTAAATCCGACTTTTCCACATAACCGAGAGGCATTTTAATAATACGGAGATCTTTCTTCTTTTTTAACATATCAAGTGCTTCATCCGAAAATCCCGGAGCTACAATAACTTCAAAGAAAATTTTCTTCATTTCTTCTGCAGTTTCCTTTTCCATTGGTTTATTAAAACCCACAATCCCACCATAAGCTGATTTCGGATCTCCGGCAAATGCTTTATTAAATGCTTCCTTTTGAGAAATTCCAATAGCAGCACCACAGGGATTCTGGTGTTTAACGATAACTGAAAAATTTTCATCCTCTGAGTGGAATTGATTCAATACTTCATATACCATTGAAAGATCAAGTATATTATTAAATGAAAGTTCTTTACCCTGGAGTTTTTCATAATTGTTAAGAGGTGAATGTTTATCGCGAATATATAAAGCACCTTTTTGATGAGGGTTCTCCCCATATCTCAAATCAAGAGACTTCCGGCCTGCAATGTTTTTATACTGAGGAAGAAGTGTACTATCCGAATTTAACTCCTGGAAATATTCGGCAATAAGAGAATCATAAAACGATGTATAAGAAAACGCTTTCCCTGCAAGGTTGCGTCTCTCTTCGAATGAAATATCACCATTATCCACCAGGCTATCGATAACGGGTAGGTAGTCGGCTGAATCAACAATCACAACAGTATTAACAAAATTTTTAGCTGCTCCTCTAACCATCGAAGGCCCACCAATATCTATATTCTCAATCATAAAATCTATGCCCTTTTCTTTTTTTTGAAGTGCCTCTTCAAATGGATAAAAATTCACAATGACAAGATCGATTTTGGGGATTTCAAATTTTTCCAATTGTTCCAGGTGTTCAGGTGTTTTCTTAGCAAGGATAGGTCCAAATACAAGCGGATGAAGAGTTTTCACCCTCCCATCCAATATTTCAGGAAATCCGGTAATTTCTGAAATTTCTATTACATCGATATTAAATTCTCTCAAATATTTTGAAGTTCCACCCGTTGAAAGAATCTCCCATCCATTATCAACCAGTTTTTTTGCTTGTTTCTCAATTCCTTCTTTGTAAAAAACACTTATTAATGCTCTTTTCTTATTTGTTTTCATCAAAACTACTCCTTTTTTACTGCAAGCATTTTTATAAATTTTAAAAGTATCTTCTCATTAAATTCAGCCTTATTTTCAAGGAGAAAATGAGCAGCATCCATTGGACTTCTAGCGGTAGAATACGGTCTGTTTGTAGTAATTGCATCATATACATCCACAATACTTGCCATATTTGCAAAGATACTCAATTCCTCACTTTTCAACCCTCCTGGATATCCCGTTCCACCAGGTTTTTCGTGATGCTGACCGATAATAATTATGCTAATGTCATTTATCTCCCTTGTGGTCTTTGCAAGATCCACCCCATATGTCGGATGCTTCTTCATTACTTCCCATTCCCCTTTAACTAATTTCCCCGGTTTATTTATAATCGCAGAAGGGACCATACTCTTTCCAAGATCGTGAAGTAATCCTCCCTCCCCTATTGCTTTTAAATCCTTTTTATCTGAGATACCAAGTTCTCTTGCAAGCGAAACCAGGAATGTACATACGTTCACAGAATGGGTATAAGTATAGAAATCATGTTTTCGAATTCGTAAAAGATTCGCAAATGACTGAGGTGAACCAAGTATAAAATCTACTGTATGCCCAATAATCTGTTTAGAGCGTTGGATTGCCGGGCCGGATCTGGGATTATCAAAAATATCCTCAACGACATTAATAGCCGAATCATGAAGGATTTCTGCTTTTTTCTGAATGGGAACATCTTCGGATTTTAAAAGATTTTCAACATTATCCTCAAGATATGTACGAAAATTTTTCTTATCTTTAATATGTATATATAGTGTATCCACTGCATTATGGAGCAACCGTCCAATATCATCTCGGTCGATCAATAAATGTCTGTTTTTATATAAGACAAATTTTCTGCCCATTTTAATGTATAAATCGAAATTTATAACAGAATTGGGATTAATTTTTTCAATATTTATAGGCGTAAAATATAACTCTAGTCTATCAAGTGTGTTTTCATCCATATCAGACAATTTTATAACCAAACCATCAAAAAATCAAGTATTCAATGCCACCAATAAATCATATTTTTTCAGGCGTTCACCAGTGCGACGAAAAACAATTGACTTCCGGTAAAAAAAATGGTATTATTAAATAACCATGTATCACTCAAAACAATAATGACCAAAACTCACAAAGCATGATTAAATAAGACGAAGCAACTTAAATAAAAAATTTTTACGCTTTTGGAGGCTTACAAGATGAGCGAAGAGAAAGAAGTGAAATGTGTCATTTGGGATTTGGATAACACCATTTGGGACGGGACCCTGGCTGAATCGGATGACGTTCGTTTAAAACCTGGTATAGTCGAATTGATTAAAACCCTTGATTCCCGCGGCATTCTTCATTCTATTTCCAGCAAAAACACCCATGAAGAAACCATGGAAAAACTAAAACAACTCGGGATCGAAGAGTATTTCCTTTACCCTGAAATTAATTGGAATGCAAAATCCATTGGAGTCGGAAATATCCAGAAGAACTTGAATATCGGAATGGACACTATTGTCTTTATTGACGATCAACCCTTTGAAAGAGAAGAAGTAAAAGCCGTTCATCCTGAGATTACTTGTATCGATGCGGCTGAATATAGTTCTCTTCCTGAATTAAAACGATTTAATCCCCGGTTTATTACCCATGACTCGAAACGCCGCCGTACAATGTATCTTGATGATATAAAACGCAAAAACGAAGAAGATACATTTCAAGGAACTCCTGAAGCATTCCTCGCTCAATTAAATATGAGATTTGTCATCCATGAAGCAAAAGAAGAGGATTTAAAACGAGCAGAAGAATTGACAGTTCGAACCAACCAACTAAATGCCACAGGCAAAACTTATGATTACGAAGAACTGAACCAATTTAGACTCTCGGATAATTATAAATTATTGGTATGCGAATTAACGGATAAATACGGTTCATATGGAAAAATTGGTCTAGCTCTTATTGAAATTAAAGAAGATTGTTGGCATTTACGTCTACTGCTTATGTCCTGCCGCGTCATGTCACGGGGAGTTGGAACTGTGCTGATGTCCCATATAATGCAGGAAACTAAAAAAGCAGGAAAAAAACTCCAGGCAGATTTTAAAACAACAAAGCGAAATCGCATGATGTATGTGAGTTATAAATTCAGCAATTTTAAAGAAATTTCATCGGATGAAGAAGGCCATATCCTATTTGAAAATGATCTTACCATGATTCAACCTTTCCCGCCGTATATAGATGTCGTAATCCAATAATATGAAAAAAAGAAGGAGATAGCCGAAATGGATTTAAAAGAAAAAATCAGGAAATTTATCGAAAGCAATCTTGTGGTATTTGAGGAGGAAGCAAATTTTTCAGACAGTGATAATATTTTCGAAATGGGATTTGTCAATTCACTGTTTGCTATGAAACTGGTTAACTATATCGAACAAGAATTTGGCATTACTGTTGATAATGATGATCTGGAGATCAGCAACTTCAGTTCAGTCGACCGTATATTTCAGTACATCGAAAGTAAAAAATCAGCTTAACAATTTCCGGGCGAGGAAATGTTGAGTAAAAGGAGATACAAATGACAGATATTTCCATAAAGCAGCAACAGGAAATCGTAGAAGAAGCTCGCGAATTTTCTAACCAGGAGATACGC
>JAKAGC010000522.1 GCA_021817755.1 Acidobacteriota bacterium
TCTAACTCCTAAAATTTTCTTTCATAATAACGCTTTTCTATGATAATATTATACTATAAAAGGGAATTTGGGTCAAATATTTAGAGCTGAATGGATTGAGTTAAAGATTTTATTTTGTAAAGCTATAAATATATTTAATAAATTAAATGTTTGAATGAGAGTAAAGAGTATTGATCGATGAAATTTATAAAAAAAAGGATGAATTAAGGGAGGGATTGAAAAAAAATATAAATATGGGATTTATTCTTGACATGATTTAATTTATATGTTAAGTTTTCTATTAAATAATAAAAAAATACGGAAAACAAAACAGGATAAAACCGGATGAGTACACGTATTGAATTAAATTATACTATAAATATAAAGGAGTACATATATGAGTAATAAAACAAAATCCACGATCGACGGGAACACAGCAGCAACGCATGTTGCCTATGCTTTCAGTGAGATTGCTGCAATATATCCCATCACTCCTTCTTCCGTAATGGGGGAATTGGCAGATAGTTGGTCGGCTCATGGACAGAAGAATATTTTCGGCCAGGAGTTGGAAGTAATCGAAATGCAGTCAGAAGGTGGAGCAGCAGGAGCTGTTCACGGAGCTCTTTCTGCGGGTTCGATGACTACGACCTTCACGGCTTCTCAGGGACTTTTATTAATGATCCCGAATATGCATAAAATCGCAGGAGAAATGCTTCCTACGGTATTTCATGTTTCTGCTCGTTCTCTTGCCTGTCAATCTCTTTCTATTTTTGGAGATCACTCCGATGTAATGGCTGTTCGTAATACTGGATTCGCACTATTGGCAGCGGGTTCCGTACAAGAAGTTATGGACCTTGCTACAGTGGCTCACCTTGCTACTCTTGAATCGATGATTCCGTTTGTAAACTTTTTTGATGGATTCCGTACTTCCCATGAAGTGCAGAAAGTAGATATGATTGATTATGATACTCTTGCTTCGATGTTGGATATGAAATATGTCGAAGATTTTAGAAAACGGGGATTAACTCCTGAAAATCCGATTTTAAAAGTGGGAGCTCAGAACCCGGATGTTTATTTCCAGGGAAGAGAAACGGTAAATGTTTACTACTCCAAAGTACCTGGAATTGTAAAGAAATATATGGATTTACTGGCTTCCAAAGTGGGTCGTAAATACAATTTATTTGATTATGTTGGGGCAAAAGATGCTGAAAAGATTATCATCTTGATGGGCTCTGGCTGCGAAACTGTCGAAGAAACGGTTAAATATTTGAATAAAAAAGGTGAGAAGCTTGGATTGATCAAAGTTCGCTTGTTCAGACCTTTCTCAGCAGAAGATATGATTGCAGCAATTCCAGCTACAGTAAAGAAAATTGCGGTACTGGACAGGACAAAAGAACCTGGCGCCCCCGGCGAACCCCTCTATTTGGATGTGGTGACTGCTCTTAAAGACAAAAACATTAAAATCATTGGTGGTAGATATGGCTTGAGTTCCAAAGAATTTACTCCTTCGATGGTTAAAGGGGTTTTTGATCATCTGGATGGAAAAGCATTCCATGATTTTACAGTGGGAATTACTGATGATGTGAGCAATCTGTCAATACCGGTAGATGAGATTATCGATACTGAACCTGAAGATGTAAAACGTTGTATATTCTGGGGTTTGGGTTCGGATGGTACGGTAGGAGCTAATAAAAACTCGATTAAAATTATCGGGGATTATACGGACATGAATGCTCAGGGTTACTTTTCTTACGATTCTAAGAAATCGGGAGGAATCACGGTTTCTCACCTGCGTTTTGGAACAAGTCCGATCCAGTCTCCCTACCTGATTACAAAAGCAGATTTTATTGCTTGCCATAACCAGGCTTATATTGGTCGCTACGATATGTTGAAAGAGATGAAGGATGGTGGTACGTTCTTGCTTAACTCAGAGTGGGATAATAAAGATGTCTTTGGACATCTGACCCGCGAAATGCAAGAAACAATTATTAAGAAAAAAATTAAAATCTATAATATTAATGCTTTGAAGATTGCTACTGATGTTGGTTTGGGTAATAGAATCAGTACGGTTATGCAAGCTGCTTTCTTCGTGATTTCGGGTATCCTGGATAAAGAAAAAGCGATTAAGCTTATCAAGGACTCGATTAAAAAATCCTTTGAAAAGAAAGGGGAACACGTAGTAAAAATGAATTGGGCAGCGGTAGATAAAGCGGAAGAAGCGCTTCAGGAAATTGAATATCCTGCAAGTATTGATAAAATCACGGAATCTTTTACAGCTAAAAAATTGATCCCGGATAATGCAGATGCATTCGCCAAGAACATTATAGAAAAGGTTATGGTTTTGAAGGGAGATGAAATACCGGTTTCCCAGATGCCTCTGGATGGCAAAGTTCCGACTAACACAGCCCGCCTTGAAAAGAGAGGAATTGCTCCTGTTGTTCCTCACTGGCTTTCGGAAAATTGTATTCAGTGTAACCAGTGTTCAATGGTTTGTCCTCATGCTGCTATCCGTGCAAAACAGATCGAACCTGAAAAATTGTCAGATGCACCGAAAACCTTTAAAACAGTAAAATCAACTACTAAAAATACACGTAACTTAGAATTTAAAATCCAGGTTTACATCGAAGACTGTACTGGTTGCGGAAATTGTGTGGATATCTGCCCTGTAAACAAGAAAGGAACGGATGCAAAAGCACTGGAATTCCGGCCAATCGAGCAGGAAAGAGAAGGTGGAGAAAATCCGAATGCGGAATTTTTCGATGCGTTACCGGATAATATCATGGATGGTACCCAGATTTCTATGTTTAAAGGGGTACAGTTCCGTAAACCTTTATTCGAGTTTTCTGGTGCCTGTGCGGGTTGCGGTGAAACTCCGTATGTTAAATTACTTTCCCAATTATTCGGCGAACGAATGATCGTAGCTAATGCGACGGGTTGTTCTTCGATTTACAGCGGTACATTCCCGACGACTCCCTATGCGAAATCGAAAGAGGGGAGGGGGCCTTCCTGGGCAAACTCTCTATTTGAAGATAACGCAGAATATGGATTTGGAATGCGTCTTGCGGTAGATGCGAACCGGAAGCAGTTAAAATGGAATATTGAAGAATTATTGAAGAAGGGAACATCTGCGAAATTGACAGAAGCTTTGAATAAGAACCTGGAACTCTGGACGAAAACAGATGATGACGCTCAAAAAGCAGCAGAAACGACTCGTTCGGTATTGGCTGAAACACTTAAAACAGCTGATAATGCAACAGAACCGATGATCCGAAAGATTATCGAATTGGAGAGTTATTTTGTGGATAAATCGGTCTGGTGTATTGGTGGCGATGGATGGGCTTATGATATTGGTTACGGTGGTTTGGATCATGTACTGGCACAAACCCGGAATATCAATATCCTGGTATTGGATACAGAAGTTTATTCCAATACGGGTGGTCAGGCATCAAAATCGACTCCTCTGGCTTCAGTAGCGAAATTTGCTGCATCTGGAAAAAAGACGGGAAAGAAAGACCTTGGCTTAATTAGTATGAGTTATGGTCATATCTATGTAGCATCGGTCTGTTTAGGATCGAATATGAACCAGGTTGTAAAAGCCATGTTGGAAGCGGAAAGCTATAATGGGCCGTCTCTGGTGATTGCCTATGCTCCCTGTATTGCTCACGATATCGATATGGGAAAAACGATAGAAGAAGAAAAGAAGGCTGTTGAAGTTGGATACTGGCCGCTTTACCGGTATAATCCTCAAATGACTGTCGAAGGCAAGAATCCTTTTGTTTATGAATCGAAAGAACCGAAAGGAGAATTGATGGATTATTTACTGGGAGAAGGACGTTATGCAACTTTGAAATGGCAATTCGTAAGGAAAAATCGATACGAAACGCTTCACCACCAGAAAATAATTCATAAAGCGTCGAGGCCTCAACAAAGCGTAGAAATATGCAGTGCATAAACATAGCTGGGGCATGAATATGCAGAGTGCAATTTGCAGCTCTCCTCTACCGTATGGAAATA
>JAKAGC010000523.1 GCA_021817755.1 Acidobacteriota bacterium
AATTAAAAGTGAGACTATAAAAAATACGGTATATGGGGAAGGAGAAAAAGGGAAAATAGAGTCTGTTTTAAATGAAACCAGGTGGAATATTAAACAAACAGCAGCTATCCTGGGAATTGATCGTACGACTCTTTGGCGAAGATTAAAGAAGTATGATATTAAGAAGTAGAAAAACAGAATAAGAAAGGTTTTTTCTCTATTTTATTCCATGTATATTTGATCCTTGAATATCAAATTTTAGTGGTATAGAATTATAAGGGAGGAAACAAAATGAAACAATCAAGATCATTCAGTATATTTTTAGCGTTTTTTACATCGGCAATGATGCTTTTATATTGGGGACTTGTAACAGCGGGAGTTACTCCTTTGGAAGAATTAATCCCCGGATATAAGGCATGGGCTTTATGTTACCCCCTGGCGGATGGATGGATTGCGATATGTGCCTTTTTGACAGGGTTTTTCTTACTTAAAAAAAGTGAGAAATCAATTCTTTATGGATTATTATGTGGTTCAAGTCTTATTTTTTTGGGAATAACCGCTACGACATATCTATTATATACCGGAATCTTATCGATGTTTACCGCGGGAGAAATAATATTTAAATTGGGAATGCGTGTTTTTCATTTTGCGGCAGGTACATATTTCATTATCGATTCTTGGAAGTATCGTTACTTGTATTTTGCTGAAAAAAAATAATACAAATTCTCTTGTATTTATAGATTTTATCAAACGTTTTGGTGGGGTCCAGGGGCGGGTTTTTCAAAACGAGCCCCTGGGATACAAAATTAATTATTTTATTCATAGTGTAATGCGTCGATGGGATTCAATCTGGAAGCTTTCCGAGCAGGATATAATCCGAAAAATACACCCACTGCACCCGAAAAGAAAAACGCAATAAAAAGTATTAGTGGATCAATAATCAAACTAGAATTGATTAAACTAGCGATCAGTTTCCCTAATCCTATACCGATAATTATCCCGGTCACACCCCCTAGTAGGCTAAGAATCACTGCTTCTATGAGGAATTGAGTAAGAATATCTCCTCCTCGAGCTCCAATCGACATACGAATACCGATTTCACGAGTTCTTTCTGTTACAGAAACCAGCATAATATTCATAATACCGATACCCCCAACAAGTAGAGAAATTCCTGCAATTGCTCCTAAAAGCATTGTCAACATCCCGGTAACGCTGGTAACTTTTGAGATCAGGTCGGTTTGAGAGCGGACAATAAAATCATCATCGGCGCCGGCCCTAATTTTGTGTTCCCGGCGGATAATACGTTCAATTTCTGCTTGTGCATCTTCCATTTGATCGACAGATGAGGCGCTCACCATAATTACATTTATTGTTTTTCCGTCGGACATGCGGTAAAGAACAGTGTCGGAAGGAGCGAGGATAATGTCATCCTGGTTTCCCATCATACTTTGTCCCTTTTCGCTGAGTACACCGATAATAGTAAATGGAATATTACGGATGCGGATTTCAGCCCCCAATGGCTCTTGTTCACCGAATAGTTCTTTGGCTACTGCTTTACCGATTACTGCCACTTTCCGCCGTGAGCGGATATCCCGTTTGGTAAAGAATGAGCCCTTATCGAGCGGCCAATCCCGAATATCGAGGTAACTGGCCGATACACCTTCAATTGAAGTATACCAGTTTTTACTACCGGCGATCACCTGGGCCGGTGCATTGATGACAGGTGATACATACATAAGATTAGTCGCTTCTTGTTCAAGTGCTTTAACATCTTCCATCCGAAGCGTGTTCAAGCTACTGGCACCATGACTAACTCCGCCGGTTCGAGTGGATCCAGGCATAACCACAAGCATATTGGTTCCCATGCTGGATATTTCACTCTGAATATCCGCTGAAGCACCTTGTCCGACTGAGACCATTGTAATTACAGCTCCTACGCCGATTACGATTCCCAATATCGTCAACATACTTCGCATCCTGTTTTTTAATATATTTTTAAACGCGACTTTCATCAAATTTTTCCACTTCATGATTTCCTCCATTAATGAGCTTTAAGCTCTTTTATGAAGCCATTTCCAATGAATCGTCATCCGTAGATTTGGATTCATGGTTATGGTTATTAAATATTTCTTTAGGGCCTGACCAGGCTTCCAGGTCTTGTTTTGCATTTCGTCTGGCGGTGACCGTTTCATCTCTGATTTTCAATCCATCCTGCATTACCACTATCCGTTTTGCATAGCTTGCAATATCAGGTTCATGAGTAACCAGTAAGATTGTAATTCCCTGGTTATTTAGTTCTTGCAGCAAGCTCATCACTTCGATTGAGGTCTTCGAATCAAGATTTCCAGTCGGTTCATCAGCCAGGATAAGGGCAGGTTGGTTGACCAGTGCCCGGGCAATAGCTACACGTTGTTGCTGGCCACCGGATAATTGTTTCGGTTCATGGTGTAATCGGTCCCCCAGTCCCACCCGTTCCAAAGCTTCGATTGCCCGTTTCCGAGGTTCTTTTATTCGTCCTCCCCGGTCATATAGTAATGGCAGTTCGACATTTTCAAGAGCTGACGTGCGAGCTAATAAATTAAAGCCCTGGAATACGAATCCAATCTTTCGATTTCTAATATCCGCCAATTGACCTGGATCGATTGTATTCACGTGGATACCATCGAGGGTATATTCTCCTTCCGAAGGGTAATCCAGGCATCCTAGAATATTTAATAAGGTGGATTTCCCGGAACCTGAAGCCCCCATAACCGCAACAAATTCGCCGTTATTTACTTTTAAGTTGACTCCACACAAAGCGTGAACATCGACTTCGCCCATATGGTATACTTTTTTTATTTGATTTAAAGAAATGGTTTCCATGGTAACACCTCCTTTTTTTAGTGTCCCGGTGGGGGAGGAAGCAATGATGAATGTTTTGTTTCCGTAGAAACCTGGGACTTTTGATATGCAATGATGATTCCCTGTCCTTCTTTAATTCCCCAAAAATTGGTGATTTCTGTGACTTTTCCATCAGTCACACCTTTTTCAAGTAGAGCTAATGAAGGAATACCATCTTCATCCACATAATAAACCTGCCCCATATTTTCCGGTAAATTTCCGATTAAAAAACTGCTATTCGTTTCATTTGATTGTGAAGGCTGTATCTTGATTCCTTGCGGCATTGACATGGATTGTAGTTTCTTATGGATTTGAGAGGAATATTGTTGTAAAACTGTAGCAGGTAGCTTGAAATTGAACGCAGTATTGGAGACCACCAGTACATTATTTTTTTTCTCTACGCAAAATTCCAGCGTGGCAGTCATACCAGGGAGAAGCAGATTATTTTCATTGGAAGCATCGACAACCACTGTATAGTTTACCACATTGTTGATCGTAGTCGGTTGCATCCTGATTTGTCGAACAGTCCCTGTAAATTTTTGGTCCGGGTAGGCCTGGACTTCAAAGCGAACCGTTTGATTCTTTTTAATCATTCCAATATCGCTTTCATCCACATTTGCTTCGATTTGCATACGGGTAAGGTCTTCAGCGATTATAAAGAGTTTCGGAGCCTGGAAACTGGCCGCAATCGTTCGACCTGCTTCTATTGTACGTTCAATTACCGTTCCGTCGATAGGAGAGCGGATAACCGTATAATCAAGATTGGTTTGGGCACGATTCAAAGCCGCTTCTGCACTTTCCAATTCTGATTTTGCTGTTTCCGCAGCAGTTTTAATGGATAAGAATTCCAATTCTGCGATATGGCCTTTTTCAAATAAGGTTTGATTACGTTTTAATTCGGTATTGGCTTGATCCAATTTTGCTTTTGCCTTGGATACCCCTGCTTTCGCATCGCGGATAGCCACTTCGAATAACGTTTTATCCAGGATAGCAAGAACCTGGCCTTTTTTAACAGTATCATTATAATCAACAAGCATCCGGTCAACTATTCCCGAAACCTGGGAACCAACTTCAACAGTTTGAACGGCACTCAAGGTTCCGGTACTGGTTACGATGTTTTCCAACGTTCCTTTT
>JAKAGC010000524.1 GCA_021817755.1 Acidobacteriota bacterium
CCAACAGCAGCAGCAATTGAAGCAGCAGAATCAATTGTATGAAGGATTCGGCGAAACAGGCCGTCCGGTTCTATAATAAGTAGAATCCCCCATAGGGATACGCCCTTCTGGGCGTATCCCACCTCTACTTAACTCTTTTTCATACCCCCAAAGCCCATCCGGGACTTATTCCCATGGCATGATCTCTGAGGGTAGTTCTATATTATATTAAAAGGAAGGTGAATCAATGTTTAACCAAATGAACCGGCCTTATAAAATGCGAAGTGCCGGTGATACAATAAATAAAATCAAAGAAATTTTGACAAATCTGGACTTGATGCCCTTCGAGTCCTTTCACGCCAACCCATACCCCGAAATCTATTCGGTAAGATTGGAACTGGATAAAGACAAGGGAAGCTTCGGCACAAACGGAAAAGGAAGAACTGAAGAGTTTTCCCTTGCCAGCGGATATGCTGAATTCCTGGAACGTATGCAAAACGGTCTTTATGCCATTTTCTCACGTACTATTATTTCCGGTCTTAAAAATAAATACGGCTTTTACTATACACCAGATGAAATATACATGACAGAAAATGAATTCTATAAACTACCGGAAGAAATCCTGGCAGATATCATTCGTCATGTGGGTGAAAATAAAAAGAACTTCATCTCCTCCTATTTTGAGCGGTTAAACTTCCATAAATCCCAGGGAGTTGTATCGGTTCCTTTCTATGATACGAAAACAAAAAAAGAGATATACTTACCACTTAATCTTCTACTCTTAACCGTAGGTTCCAATGGAATGGCAGCAGGCAATACATCTGCAGAAGGTATATTCCAGGCCATTTCCGAACTTACCGAACGATGGGGAGCTGCGGAAATTTTCTACAAAAAGCTAACTCCCCCGACTGTACCGGATAATTACTTGCGCGAATTTGAAGGAGAATATGGAATTATTCAAAATATCGAGAAGAGCGGTAAATACAAAATCACTGTAAAAGACTTTTCAGCTGGAAAACGAATTCCATCAGTTGGATTGATTGTGGAAAATATTCAGGCAAAAAAATACCGCTTAAACGTGGGCTCGGATACCTGCTTCCAGGTCGCATTGAGTCGTTGCCTCACTGAAGTTTTCCAGGGAATTAAAGACGAAACGGCTTTTGATTTAAAACTTCTGGATGTCCCCGTAACAGACCCGGAATGTTTCATAGATAATAGCGAAAACGGATTATACCAGAGATACCGCGAGTTCGGAGAATTCACTAAAGACAATACGGGTCGTTTTCCCGCTGCACTATTTGGGAATGAACCATCTTACCCATTTGACCCATCGGTCTTCACCCCTCGCAGTACCTACGAAGAAGAAGTAAAAGCCTACATAAAACGATTTCATGAAAACGGGTACAATGTTTATCTTCGAGATGTTGGATTCCTCGGATTTCCTGCTGTATTTGTTTATATCCCGGAAATTTCAGGGCTTGGACGCAAAAACGCACCGGCTGCCCTCAAAATCGACACTTTTAATATTATTGAATTGGATAAAATCGAACCTTATATCTTTAATCTTAACCATGCAACAGATGAACAATTAATTCAAATTACCCGTGCACTTGAAAACATGAGTATGGAAGCTACTATATGCGGCCTTTTCAATGTAACTGTCAAACAAGATTCACCATGGGGCCAGGTAACGGTGGCATTTCTACTAACTCAAATATGGTACAAGCTAGACAATTTTAAAAAGGCTTCAGACTATTTTGCTGCATTTAGAAAATCCCGCCCCCTACCAATCCCCTATTATGATGTTGCCGGCAGATTCCTGGATCTTAAAACAGAAGGCCTCTCCAATGATTCCATCCAACAACAATTAAAGTCTGAATTCACAGACATGAAAATAGTAGAAGAAGTTTGCCACGATCTCGATAACCCGCAAGATATCTTTAATTTTATGAAGTTTCCACGTTGCCCCAATTGCGAGGAATGCCCATTAAACGAAGATTGCCTTACTACCAGACGAATGAATATTTCCAATAAACTCTATCCAGTAATGAAGCACTTCCAGTGGGATCAAACCCATCTCGCATGGACAACCGATGTTTAAACCTTCAAATACTGCTCCATCCAAAGGCCTTATCCCTCGGATTATTTTAAAATGGCTGGGGGATTCCCCGCTTGCAGGTTCGGCTTTTCTCCTAACTCGAAAGGAAGTTAAGAAATATAAAGCACTGATCTTCATCGGAGCTGTATTAATTTTTATCGGAGCACTATTACTGCTCCCACTTCCCTTTGTAATGGGGAAAATCATCGACGTGGTTATCCCAGGCCGAGACATCCGGTTACTCCTAATAATCGTGGGCATCCTCTTACTGGTAAACCTGCTGGGCGCAGTAATTTCATATTGCCAGGAACTTCTCTTCTTTAAAATCAATAATAAAATTATCGTGGATATACGACGCGTTATGCTGGAAAAAATCAACCGCATGCCATTGTTTATTACCCGGAATTTTGAAACAGGCTACCTGATATCCCGCATCAAAGATGATCCACCCAGACTCGCAGCCCTATTCGGCGATCAAATTATCCAACTGGTAAAACAGTTATTTACTCTCCTGGTTAGTCTTGCTGCTTTGTTTTACCTCGAATGGCGGTTGGCTTTACTCTCCTTACTGATCATCCCCATCTTTCTTTATACTGTTTACCATTTCGGAAAAAAATTAAAAAAGCAATCGGAAATCTTGTTCGAACAAATCTCCGTAAGTACCGGCTCTTTGCGTGAAAACCTGGATATGGTTGAACTCTGCAAATCCTTCGGACGTCAAACATTCAATACCCGCCGGTATATGAAAGAATTAGTAAAAACCTTTCGCGCTTTTGTCGATTCCAAACGTATCGAAAGTAAAAACTCTGCTTTCCTCTCATTTATTGGAGCAGTACTCCCCCTCAGTATCCTCGCTTCCGGGGGTATCCTCATTATAAACGGGCAGTTTTCAATCGGCATGTTGGTCACCTTCATGGCCCTTTTAAACAACGTCGTCGGTCCTGCTTCCACGCTAATTGGTTTCAACATAGAACTACAGAAACTAAAAGTCGCTTTGAACCGTGTGGGGGAAATCTTATGTTACCCGGAAGAACCATTTACCCCGGACAAAAACCAGCGGCTTGCTTCTATAGAAAGCCTGGCAACCGAAAATCTTACATTCTCCTATGACGGAGTTAAAGCAGTATTAAAAAAAGTACTGCTTAAAGCTAAAAAAGGTGAAAAAATAGGAATCGTTGGTCCGTCTGGAAGTGGAAAAACAAGTCTTGGACGAGTACTAATGGGATTTTATGAATTCAGCGGAAGATTAATTGTGAACGATGTATCAATAGATAAGTCGAAACGCGATCTGCTGCGTTATAAAATAGCGGTTGTTCCACAAGAACCGTTTTTGTTCAATGATTCGATATATGCCAATGTAGCAATCGGTAACCCGGAAGCCACCCCCGAAAGAATAAAAGAAGCCCTTAAACAAGCGTATGCGTGGGAATTCGTCGAGAAATTGGAAAACAAAGAGTGGAGCAGTGTGGGTGAAAGCGGGAACAAACTATCTGTAGGACAGAAGCAGCGAATAGCGATAGCCAGAGCTTTGCTTAAGGATGCGGATGTATTAATCCTGGATGAAGCCACTGCAAATGTGGATTTATATTCGGCCCGAATGATTTCAAAGACAATTGAAGAAATTGGAGAAGATAAAATCGTATTCATCATTGCTCATAACCTGGAAATGGTAATGAGTTGTAACCGAATTGTGGTCTTGCATGAAGGAATGGTCTCAGAAGAAGGAACACATGAGGAGTTATTGCAAAATAAAGGAATTTATTCAGGTTTATACAGGCAGAAAGGCTGAATAAGTTTAATTTAACCTCCGGTGGCCAGGGACTCGTTTTGAAAAACCCGTCCCTGGACCCTGACAAAACTTCTATTTAATAATACTTTATCATAGCTCTATTGTTAATGAATGATATTCGT
>JAKAGC010000525.1 GCA_021817755.1 Acidobacteriota bacterium
TTTCAGGTGAAGAACAGAGGTTATCGTATTGAAACCGTGGAGATTGAAAATTTTCTACTCGGATATAAAAATATTAAAGATGCTGTTGTGGTAGCCCTCGATGATGAAACGAACCGTGAAAAGTTTTTGTGTGCATATTTTGTATCATATGTAGGTGAAGTATCCATAAAAGAATTGCGGGAGCATTTAGGCAAAAATATGCCCCAATACATGATTCCACAAACCTTTGTACAATTGGAGTATATCCCCTGGAATCCAAACGGAAAAGCGGATTTAAAACAATTACCGCGTCCTCAATTAAAGGCTAATGAGGGATTTATTCCTCCTGAAAATGAAATAGAAGAAAAAATGATAGAAATATGGGCTTCTGTTCTTGGAATAGAGAAAGAAGCAATAAGCATGGACGATAATTTCTTTTTTATAGGAGGTCATTCACTAAAAGCAACCATTTTATTAACCAGGATTCACCAGATCTTTGACATCGAGATAGCCCTTGCAGAGATTTTTAAAAATCCTACTCCATGCGAGTTATGCACTTTAATCTCGTTAACGAAGTGGGAATTCAAACCCGGAGAGTCGGAGGAAACCGAGTTTGAGGAAATAGTACTATAATAAGATATTAATTGGCTTTAACATACCGGATATCAGATAACAATCAGTAGAGGAGCAAAGAAATGAAATTTACGAACTATTCGTACCAATTAACCTTAGCTGCAAGTCATCGACAAAAAGAAAAAAGATACTGGGAAAATAAACTGGGTGGTAATCCGGTAAAATCTATCTTTAATTATGATAAATTAAAGGCAGATGGAACCGAACCTCAATACGATTCTTGTAAATTTTCTATTAAAGGTGATTTACTATCGAGAATAAAAAATCTGAGTAAAGAGAATGATCACACATTATTTATAATATTTTATGCTGCGGTTTCACATATTCTTTATCGTTACTCTGCAAATACCAACCCGGATGTTGTAATCGGTACGACTATTTTTAAAAAAAATACCGAAGCTGGTTTAATTAATACCGTATTGGCTTTACGCAATACAATAGATGAATCGAAAGGGATAAAAGATTTATTGATGCAATCCCGGCAAACAGTTGTGGATGCAATCGAGAATCAGAATTTCCCATTTCCTGTTCTGATCGATCAATTAAAGATCGATATACTTGAGGATGAATACCCTTTATTTGAAGTAATGCTTATCCTTGAAAACATTCAGGCCAGGGATTTTCTAAATGATATTCCATACCGTATTTTATTCGCATTTAACCGAAAAGAAGATTCTATAGATTGTTCTCTGTTATATGATAATCGGTTTTATAATGAAACAACCATTCAATTGATTTTCGATCATTTCATTTATTGGCTTGAAACCATTACCCATAATATCGATCTGAAATTATCCGAAATTTCGATTATTACTCCCGGAGAAAAAGAAAATCTGCTCTACAGGTTTAATCAACTTGAAACCGATTACCCCAAAGATATGACAATCAATCGGTTATTTGAAGACCGGGTAAGGAAATATCCCGATAAAATAGCGTTAATTGGTCCTTTTTCGGATAATTCCATTCGGATCAAAGAGGAAGCGATTTATGGTCAGCTCACTTATAGTAAGTTAAATGAAAAAGCAGATCTTCTGGCTCATGCTTTGAAAGAGAAAGGAGTTTCACCCAATACGATTATCGCTATTATTATTCAACCCTCTTTAGAAATGATTATCGGTTTACTCGGAATTATCAAATCCGGAAGTGCGTATATTCCTATCTCTCCCGAATGGCCATCGGAGAGAGTAGATTATATAATAAATGACAGCGCAGCTTCATATATTATCGATGAAAAATTCATTCATGAAGCGATAGAAAATAGTATGGAAAAACCTTCTCATACTTTATCTCAACCGGAGGATTTGTGTTATGTTATTTACACTTCAGGTTCTACAGGGAAACCGAAAGGAGTAATGGTAGAGCATAGAAACCTGGTAGCCAATGTTTTCGCTTTTTATCAGCAATTCGCTATAACATCTCATGATACTGTAATTCATCTTTCAGACTACACCTTCGATGCGTTTGCCGAAGAATTATATCCTGTTTTGTTAAAGGGTGGGAAAATGGCGATTCCGGATCCCGGTAAACATCTCGACATCCCCTTATTGGGAGAATTTATCAACCGGTATGATGTCGATATGATCGATTGTTCCCCATTATTACTTAATGAGTTGAATAAACTTCCTTTTTTAAAATCCATACGAATTATTATCAGTGGCGGTGATGTTCTTAGAGATAAGTATATTACTCATTTATCGGAAATAGGGAATGTATATAATACTTACGGCCCTACGGAAACTACCATATGTGCTGCTTATTACCCTTATACTCCTTCTCTGGATAATAATACCCGTATTTCCATTCCCATCGGTAAACCCATTGCCAATTATAAAATTTTTATTCTCAATGATTCTCTTTCTCTTGTTCCTATTGGAGTAGTGGGAGAGATATGCATATCCGGTCCCGGTGTTTCACGTGGTTATTTAAATCGTCCGGATTTAACTACGGATAAGTTTGTTTCTGCCCACGAATTACGCGAATTAACACGAAAAACAAATACTACCACTGATACTTTTTACAAAACCGGCGATCTTGGACGATGGTTGGTTGATGGGAATATCGAGTACACTGGGCGTAAGGATTTCCAGGTAAAAATACGAGGCTTTCGTATAGAAACCGGAGAGATCGAAACCTTGCTTTTAAATTCCGGGATAGTACAGGATGTCGTTGTCGATGCCAGAACCGGAAAAGATGGAGAAAGGTATCTTTGTGCTTATTATATTGAAGATAGAGAAATTTCGGAACGGTCATCGAACAGTTCTCATCAATTAAAAAATTACTTGCAAGAAAAATTGCCCACATATATGATTCCGGCATTCTTTATGAAACTGGACAAATTCCCCCTTTCTTCCAGCGGCAAAGTGAATCGTAAGGCATTACCCGAGCCGATTATTAACGTATCCGTAGAATTCGTTGCACCCAGGAATGATATCGAACTCCGTATTGCAAAAATATGGAAAGAAGTTTTTGAAATAGAGCGAATTGGAATTAATGATAATTTCTTCGAATTAGGCGGTCATTCGCTTCTTGGAGTTCAGGTTATTAACGGGATACAGCAAGAATTTAATATAAAGCTTGCTTTTACTGAGGTTTTTATTCATCCTACTGTCAGGCAACTTGCAATATTGGTTTCCAGTATGGAAAATCAATCCCGGCAATCCATAGAGATTTCAGAAGAGAAAGAGTTTTATAAAACTTCATCTGCTCAGAAACGGTTGTATATTCTCCATCAAATGGCGCCCGATACCACAGTCTATAATATGCCTTATGTTTTCCCCATGGATTCCAGTTATGATAAGGAGAAGATCGAGGAAGTATTCAGACAATTAATAGCCAGACATGACAGTTTACGAACCTTTTTTCAAATGGTAGATAATGAACCTGTCCAGCGTATCGATAGAAAAAACAATTTCTCGATTCAACATCATCTATTGGATTCCTCCCGTGTTAAAGAGTATATGGCCCGATTTATTAAACCTTTCGATTTAAGTATTGCACCTTTATTGCGAGTCGAAATAATCGATATCGGTAGCGGTGCTTCGTTTCGCCGTTTTCTTTTACTCGATATGCATCATATCATAACCGATGGTGTATCCCAGGCAATTTTTCATAGGGAATTTATCGCATTATTAAACCGTGAAGAACTTCCTCCTATTGAAGTACAATATAAAGATTATTCCGAATGGCAATACACTGAAGTGACAAAAGAAAAGTTAGAGCAGCAGAAACAATACTGGTTATCGCAATTTCCCGATGAGCCCCCTGTATTAAATCTACCCATCGATTATCCGCGTCCAATAGTTCAAAGTTTTGAAGGTAAGACAGTATGGTTTGAACTGGAACGGGAGGAAGCTCACAGGTTCAAACAACTCGCTC
>JAKAGC010000526.1 GCA_021817755.1 Acidobacteriota bacterium
GGTCGGGGGTGTATTCGACGCCTGCCGCGATTGCCCAAGAAGGGCTGGCGAGAACTGCCCTTCGGGTTTCTTCCGAAAGTGTCTCAAAACTCTTTCTCTTACTCTTAATGGAAGAGAGTGAATTTTTACCTCTTGTATAATTTTACAAACTAATAACATCAATAAATAGTTTTTTTGTTCTCTATTTATATATTGATTAGAGAGAGTCGAAAAAAAGTTGACATTTTTTCACCATTCTGATAATATGGAATGGATGAGAAAAAAATGCGAAACTGATTGTAACAATCACGGTTTGAGGTTATTGTTTTACGTTTTTTTATTTTGGGGTGGAATGACAATGATGGCTGTCGATATTGAAAATATTGCAAAACAAATGCCCACAAATATTGGGGAATGGAAAAAAGCTGAGGGTGAAACCTATTACACTCCCGATAATCTTTTTAAATACATCAACGGTGGAGCAGAACTCTATATCTCTTACGATTTCAGAAAAGCACTCGCTGTCAAATATGAAAAAGAAGGGGAGCCTGAGATCGCCGTTGATATATTCGATATGGGAAATTCATATAATGCCTTCGGTGTGTTTTCGCACAGCAGGGAAAAAGTGGATCATACTGTGGGTAATGATATTGAATCAGAATATGCAGGCGGATTACTAACCTTCTGGAAAGGAAAATTCTATATCTCTATTATGGCTTACCCGGAATCCGAAATACGGAAAAAAAATATTGTCGATTTAAGTAAACTTATTGCAGGCTATATAGATGAAAAGAGTGAAAAACCAGATTTGATTTCATCTCTTCCTTCGGAAAATTTAATTGCCGATAGTATCCGTTATTTTCATCATTATATCTGGTTAAACACTCATTTTTACATTGCCGACAAAAATATTCTTCAAATTGAAAAAGATACGGATGCAGTACTTGCCAGATACAAAGAGGATTCTAAAAGTTTTTATGTTCTTATGATTAAGTATCCGGATCATACAAGATCACAAAGTGCATTTATATCGTTTATGTCTGCATATTTACCGGATGCGAAGGATAATATAAAAAAACTGGAAGATGGACGTTGGAGTGGTGCAAAACTACATGAACAGTTTATCACAGTTGTTTTAAATGCGCCTTCTGCGGAAAAAATAAAACAAATTTTTGAAAAATAATCATCAGTGGGTTCGGAGGAAAACATGACCGCTAATAAAACGTTTACACGCCGTCAATTTATCAAGAATACCACATTGGCTGCTGTAGGAAGTTCATTGTTTATCGGAGCGCCTTCTATAAACAGGGAAGCTCACGCGGCAGATGAAGTGATGAGTAAAGTGGTTCTTATTAGAAACAAAGAAGTTCTCGACGCAGATGGAATTCCTAAAGCTCAAGTGGTACAAGAGATGCTGGATAGTGCCATTACTGAGTTAACGGGGTATAAGAGCCCTGTCGAAGCATGGAAATCTATTATTAAACCCAGTGATATTGTTGGTATTAAAACAAATGTATGGAAGTATATTACTACTACCTCACAGGTTGAAAATGCATTGAAAAAACGGGTAATGGATGCCGGAGTACCTGAGACTAATATCGGCATTGACGATAGGGGAGTACTCACGAATCCTATTTTTATGAAATCCACAGCCTTAATTAATGCACGTCCGATGCGATCTCATCACTGGGCGGGTGTGGGAACCCTGATTAAAAATTACGTTATGTTTGTTCCCGATCCATTTAATTATCATGGAGACTCTTGTGCCGATTTGGCAAAAATATGGGACCTTCCTCATGTTAAAGGAAAAACCCGTCTTAATGTTCTGGTGATGTTAACCCCTCAATTTCATGGTGTTGGACCTCATAATTTCAACCCACAATATGTGTGGAAATACAATGGATTGTTGGTTGGATTTGACCCTGTTGCATTGGATTCAACAGGTGTACGGATTATTCAGGCAAAGCGATTGGAATTCTTCGGAGAAGACCGGCCATTAAATCCTCCGGCAAAACATATTTTTATTGCAGATACCACTTATCATCTAGGAACGGCAAATCCCAATAAGATCAAACTTATTAAATTAGGAGATGAATCGGATATTTTGATTTAGAATCTCCTTTAATTAGATTTTTTTACATTTCCTGGTATCCTCCAGCAAAATCCATAACGCACATCCATTCATACTCTGCGTGGGGACCGCATCCTACACCAACCACATGGAAATCTTCATTAAAGATATTCATCCGGTGTCCCCGGTCTTTGACACCATCATCGATAATCAATTGCATAACGATTTCCCGCGCTGTTTTATTTCCATAATTTATATTTTCACCTGAAACGTATTTCCATTTCCCGTACCGGTTCATACGGTCCATGGGAGAAGCTCCACCCTTTCCTGAGTGTCCTGTGAGGCCATCGGGACCCTGGTATAAAACCTGGGCTTTTGCGGCAGAAGAAAGACCTTTTGAAACGGTTAATGGGGAAATAGGTTCTACTTTTCTTAAAAATCGAACCGCTTCATCGACTCCTTCGATTCCTTCCGAAGTAACTACGAATGCACCATCGCTGAAATATTGGTAATCGCTTTCAAATTTCTTTTTAAGATCATTCACAAATTCTGCATATTTCGCGGGTTCTGTGCGAGCCATGTTTAATTCAACAATGACTTCTTTTTCAAGTTGAGAGAGGAAACTCAAATCCTCGACACCCGGGTTTAATTCCAGAGTCTGCTTTTTTCCTTCTCCAATTGAATAAATTGACAAAGATAAAATAATTAACACCATCGACATCGTAAAAAACATTTTTTTATTTTTTTTCATTGGAGCTCCTTGGTACTTCTTTATTGTAATATAAATTCCAACCTCTTTCAAACTCTAGAGTGATTGTAGTTTGATAAAAAATTATTTTTTTCTTGAAAAATTTGTATTATGCGTTTAAAATAGGAAAAGTGAGTAGACATGGATGAACAAGATATTTATAATAACATTGACAGTTTGATCGACGATGGCGACAAAGAGGAAGTTGCTAAGCCGGAGCGCAGGAACAGTAAACGTTTTGAAGAAAAGGTCTCTGCCGTTATAGAAAACGAAAAATGCATTGTTTTGAATGTATCCGATAAAGGTGTTTTATTACAAACCGATATGCCTGTTTATTTTTTTCCACTCTCGAAATCGATTGATTTTCAGCTTAAAATAAATGATGAGTGGATACGGATTCGCGGGAGGATTATGTGGATTCAGAGCGATATAATGCATTCCAAGATAGGTATATCGATACAGCATGCACCTGAACCATATTTTAATTTTCTAAAACATCTTTATGAGTAAGAGTTCAGAGGTGACTGGAAAACTTATTACTGCGCAATAAAGGGTGAGGTGTTCATTTTTTTTCTATCCTTAAATCCAACCTGAAAAATTATGAAAACAAAAGGAGATAGGATAGGTATTTCATAGTATTTATGACTCATAACACCTGATATTATATAGATTGATGAATTTAATATTTAACGGGAGAAAGATCAAAAATATGTATTGACATGATATAATTTTTACATTAACATAAATGATGAAAAAGATTAGATTTTTTAAGACTTAAATATGCATATCCCTTTTTGAAGATTATTATTCAGAAATTATTAACATTAATTGACCATAAAAATGGAGGAATTATGAAAACTATCAAATTTAACCCAAAACTTAATCTAAGCAAAAGAACCATTGCTAATCTCGATGCCATGGGAATGAAAAACATCCAGGGAGGAGAGACCTTAACGAAGGTCATTACATGTGGTACTTGCCTTACCGAGTGCTGTACTGATTATAATACCTGCGATGGTATCTGGACTTGTGTAGGTTGTGAAACCAAATACGAAATTTCCTGTGCTGGTGGGTGTGTCACAGATACCTGTACTCTTAGTGGAGTACCGTGTTGTCTTTAGATAGTAGGAATCGGTTTCCTGGTTTTCCGGTAAATTAGTCTCTTAGGTGCTCTTTGTCCATCGA
>JAKAGC010000011.1 GCA_021817755.1 Acidobacteriota bacterium
TGCGGTAGTTGATCGTCTCCGGCTTCTTCTCCTGGATAGCGCGGCTATTTAAGAAACGCAATTTATCGTAATCGAAAACCGGGCTATTTTTAGAAAGTTTCCCAAGAGAAAATTGCCTAATTAAATCCTCCATTGAAAACAAATTTTTACTATCTGCGGGTATCCATGATAATTGAGAAAGATAATTGATAATCGCTTCCGGTAGGTATCCGTTGTTTTTAAATTCCATAATGGAAGTTTCACCATGGCGTTTACTGAGTTTCTTTTTATCGGGGCCAAGAATTAAAGGTAAATGTGCAAATTTCGGCGGTTTATACCCCAGTGCCTGCCACAAAAGAATTTGTTTATAGGTATTAGAAATATGATCGTCTCCACGGACAACATCCGTAATTTCCATGTCGCAATCATCCACTACAACAGAGAGATGATAAGTAGGTGAACCATCGGACTTAAGAATAGTAAAGTCTTCCAGTTCAGTATTAGCAATCTCCATTTCTTTATGGATACGATCTTTAAAAAATGTCTTCCCCTCAGGAATAAAAAAACGAATGACAAAGGGAAGCTTCTGTTCCAATTTCTCTTGTATCTCATCTTCCGTCAATGCCAGGCATTTACGGTCATATTTAAACATCTGTTCTTCTCTGGTCAGAACTTCGGAGGCTTTTCGACGCGCATCGATTTCTTCCGGTGTACAGAAACAACGGTACGCTTTTTTCTCTGCTAACAAATGGAACGCTGTTTCCCTATATTTATCGAAACGGTGGGATTGAAAGAAAGGCCCTGAATCCCAATTAATACCCATCCAGTGGAGACCTTCGATGATTTCATCCGCCATCTCTTTGGTTGAACGGGTCATATCCGTATCTTCGATACGCAGAATATAAGTTCCTTGTTGATTTCTGGCAAAAAAATAATTAAATAAAGCAGTACGCACCCCACCAATATGTAAATGGCCTGTCGGTGAAGGCGCAAAACGGACAACCGGTTTATTTTCACTCATATAGCAATATTCTCCCGTTGACGATCCATAACATATCGAAAGATTTTTGTTCTCAAAGCCCCTATATTCGCATTTTTTTCTTTACCTAAGAAATGCAATCCAAAAATTTTAGTATGAGTATCCTTAAATTTCCTTACATTACTAATCATGGACCATATTTCAATTTCCCCGTCTTCTTCTCTCAACATAAACCGTGCATTGATTTTATCTCCTTTTTCCAATGGAAAAGAAATATTATCCGGTTTTTCTCTAAGCGAAAATCCCCCTCCTGAGATATCCAGCATTTCTCCTTCATAATCTTCCGCTTTTCCTTTTATTAATGAAGACATAACAGGAGTTTGCGAATCGGCTTTATAAATATTGAATTTAACGGTTATTGCGTGTTTAATTCCGGTTTCTACCCGGAAATACTCTCGCATATCACCACTTCTTAACACCTCTGGCAAAGAAATCTTGAAGGCATGAGAAGTCGATTCATTCAATGTAAACTGTGTATGATCGAGTAACTGGGAATCAAATAGATAACGCTTCTGCTGCAATTCAAAAAATATTTCTAATTCCTGGTTTTTAGATATAGGACGAGCATCCTGCGTTTCCGGTGATGGCTCATCTATAATTATCACATCTTTGGTAAAATCCACAGATAAAAAACGACTCTTATAAAACAGAGTTCTATCTTTCTCTTTGGTTTTTAAGGTCAGTATCTCATTTGAATCGCAACACATCTTAAGTACTTTAGTTTCACTTTGTGATAATTTCATTGCCTTTACCCTTTTTAAATCAGAGTGAATTAGAAATTTTTCCTTGCTAAATATTTATATTAACATCTCTTCCCTTTTTTTTCAATATCCGTTTTTTCTAATGTCATTTAAACTTCAAAAGTGCACTGTTTTTTGATGATTTAAAGTTCAAAAGTGCACTGCCTATTTTTTTTTAAATCCCCCTCTTCTCTCAAAAAGAAAAAATTTTCAAATGTGGGAAATTCTAATGCGAAGCATTGAATTTTCCAAGCGTTGAGGGAAAAATGTTTTTTCATTTTTTCCTCAAAAGCGGCATTTGAAAATTAAAGATTTTGTGGGAATGTGGGAAAGCATCTTTTCTGCTTTTCCAAGTATTGTGCGTAAGGTGTGGGAAAATCCGGATACTTTTCCCGGATTTTTCCATGCCTTTCCACAATACGTCATTTCCATAAAATAAAATCTGTTCTACAATTAAACAAAATTATTGATAGGAGGACAGTTGCAATGTCACAAATTCACAAAAATTTCACAGATTGCCAGGTAAAGGAATTTCTAAACAAGTATATTGCAAAAGAAATTGATCAAGCGTACCTTCAAAAAATTTTGGGATTAAAAAGGAGGCGATTGTTTGATCTCCTGAAAAAATACAAAGACGACCCACAAAATTTCTCAATCCAATACAAAAGAACACAGCCCAAAAGGCTCTCTTCTGATATTGAACAGACTATTATCGAAGAACTTTCGATTGACCAAAAAATTATTGAAAACAAAGACGTTCCCTTGAAATCGTATAATTACAGCTACATTAAAAACAGATTGGAAAACAACTTCAACAAAAAAGTTTCTCTGCCAACCATTATTAAAAGGGCCAAAGAGAATGGGTTTTATTTAAAAAAAAGAGATAAACCCAAAAAGCACGAAAGGGAGGTATTAACAGATTTTACTGGCGAATTGATTCAACATGATTCTTCAATCCACCTCTGGGCACCGGCAGCAAAAGAAAAATGGTACTTGATAACCTCTATTGATGATTATTCACGCTTTCTTTTATATGCAACTCTGGTCCGGAAAGAAACTGCCTGGACTCACATTGATGCTTTACAGTCCCTTATACTCCGATTTGGTCTCCCTTATCAATATTATGTCGATTCACACTCTATTTTTCGATTTGTTAGAGACAGAGATTCTACCTGGAATAGAGCCCATTTAATCACCGATCAAGCCACTCCTCAATGGAAACAAGTCTTAAACGATTGCCATATTAAGGTTATTCATGCTCTCTCTCCCCAGGCCAAAGGAAAAATTGAACGTCCATACCTCTGGTTACAAGACCATTTGGTCAGATCTTGTGTCAGAGAAAACGTTACTGACATCAAGCACGGTCAAAGAATTCTCGATCTGGAACTCCGACGATATAATTATAAACAAGTTCATTCTACTACTCAACAGATACCTTATATACGATTTAAAGATGCTCAGGATCAAAAAAAAACTCTTTTTCGAAAGTTTGAAGTCCTTGAACCATTCAACGATTATAATGATATTTTTTGCCTCCGTCTCGACAGGGTCACCGATCCATACCGAAAAATTTCCATTAATAATCTTGTTCTTAAGGTTAAGAACGTTAATCCAAGAGAGATTGTCCAATTACGTATTTTCCCCTTAAAAAATGGCTTTTCCCAAATCCGATTCTGGGTAAAAAACAAACTCGTGGATTCACAAAAAGTCAAAAATTCTGACCTAAAAGGAGTGCACTTTTGAACTTTAAAAAGTGCAGTTTTGAATTTTAGCCAACACTTCCGAAATGTTAGGAGAAAAAGTAATCTGTGAGAAATCTTAGAAACAAAAAGGAACCGAAGATGTTTTATTTCAGCTCAAAGGTTAATGAAAATATATTTTCGCGTCATTCCACAAAACTCGCCATAAACTCATGAAAGATAGTCTTCAATTCTTTCTTTGTCTTCATTTTCCTGATCACCTTTATAATACATTTCGATAAATTCAACCACATCCTCATGCTCAAAATATACATAAATAACCCGTATCTCTGATTTTCCCCCTTTCCCCTTCAAACTTTTGCAGGCAAATTTTCGGGCTTTATATACTTTCGGATACTCTTTTGTTAATCCGGTTACTTGCTTAATCCCATCATTATCTTGTTTCAACTTATGGAACAATTTCAATTGAATATCGATAAAAATCTTTAAATCATCCTCCAATGAGCGAAACCTCTTCAATAATTTTTTACTCTCAACCAAATCAGTAATAATTTTTTTGAATTTAAGCGACTGTCTTAAATTTTTAGGGAGTTACCCTTTTCTACTCCAACTTGTTTTAGAATAATTTATTTTCCCACATTCGCTCAATAAAATCTTCCCAAGGAAGAATTAGAATTCCGTCGTTGGTTTTACGTGGCTGAGGATCCCGCGATACCAGAAAACATGAAGCTAAATGCTCTTCCATAAAAGCTCTCAATCCCTTTAAATGCTTATCTGAAACCCTATCTGTGGACTTTATCTCAATGGCAATATCGGCTCCCAGGATTATATCCACCTCAAATTGAGACGCAGTCCTCCAATAAGAAATCGGGTAATTACGCCCGGAATAAGAGGAATGAGCTAAAATCTCAAGTATAATAAACTGCTCGAATGCTTTTCCAAAAAGTTCTGAACCTTCTTCAACTAACCCCCGCCGGGTGAGTTGCGAGACAATCCCAATGTCAAAAAAAATAAATCGAGGGGCTGTAATCAAACGGCGTCTCTTTTCCTTTCGAAATGCAGGGATAAATCTTCCGATTAATGTATCTTCGAGTATCTGAAAATATCCTTTTACTGTAGGCGCACTAACTCCACAATCCATTGAGATATTATTGAAATTTATAATTTCTCCACTTGAAAGAGCTGCAACTTCCAAAAAACGGTTAAATGCAGGAATATTACGTGTTAAAGCTTCGGCTGCAATTTCTTCCTGTAAATAATTTGCTACATATGCTTCCTGTAACTTTTGAGGGAATTTATTCATATAATGTCTCGGCAATAATCCATTATTCAATGCCTTATTCAATGAAAAATCAGGAATTTCACGATATATTAAAGGAAAGAGTTCATACTTTATTCCACGTCCTCCGAGTAAATTACCATGACTCCGTTTCAATTTCCTCGGACTGGACCCACATAGTATAAAACGTAGTCCCCTATTTTCAATCAACCAATGAATTTCATCCAATAATTCCGGCACTTTTTGAACTTCGTCAATAATAATCGGAGTTTTCTGATTAGTCCGGTTAAGTCCCTTTGCTTCGCATTCCTGTCTTAAAATGGAAGGATCTGCAATGAACCGTCTGTATTGATCGGAGAGTAAAAGATCATATGTCCGGGCATCCGGGAATAAGTTACGTAATAGTGTACTCTTCCCTGTCTGGCGAGGACCCCATAAAAAGCATGTTTCCTCTGAGCTCAAATTTAAATCCAATATGCGTTTATACATGATATTTAAAAACCTTATTTTAGAATATCATGATAATCTAAAACAGTGTTTTAGATTATCATAACATTTTAGTTTTATTTTACTCCCTAACAACTCTTTAGTCAATGGGTTTAATAATTGAAATTTTACTCAGATATTAGGCACTTTGTTTGATTGTTACTTGGGTAGATTAATTATGTACTTGTGGGGTTTCCTTCGGCAAAAATGGAGTTGCACTTGTCACCTTATCGATAAAAATTACAGCATCAAATAACCTGGGGAGCTGAAAAAGATAAGTGATATCCTTCTCAGAATCAAAGATATAATTAACCCACGGGAAAATATGCGGCTTGGAAAACCAGTCCCCAACTTCCCCATGACTGGGGATGTTTCTCAAATCCAGGAAAAAATATGGCAATCGAGTACGAGACATGGCGGCTCCAAAACTTCCAGGAAATGGACCAACCGTGAATGATTTCACTACATAATTCGCACGATTAGCGGTTGTATAATCAACCGCTAAAAATCCCCCACTATTAAAAATGAACCCTATTGAGAAATAATCGTTCTTTAACATCTCTTTCAACAACATCCCGGAGAATTTAAAGGGATATCCGGGATAAGGGGATAATGAATGATGAAAATTATGCGCCCAGAACATAATCCTGGTTCCCACAGGCTCTACATCCAATATCCATTTAATACTATCAGCCATATCCCGTGCTCTTAGATTTAAATAATGGTAATCATTCTCCCCGGGAACGTAGCACGATTCTGCAAACTGCTTAAGTAAACGCACATAAAATAAGGCTTTCTTATACTCAGTTACAGATGATTCTTTGGTATAGGTTAATTTTTTATTTTCAAAACGAATCGAAAGCTTGTTTAAAATTTCCTCGAGAGCTGTATATTCTTTTTGAGAGTATTTGACCAATATATTCGCCACCTCTTTTTTCTCAAATAATGAGAGGGTGGATTTGTTTTCATCGAGTGCTTCCGGGTCGATTTTGGATAAAAAATGTTGCACATATTGGGAAAAGCTTTCGGGATCTCCGTTTTCTACTCCGTAAAATTTGATCTTTCTTGCATGTGCCGGATTTGCATTGTATTCCCTCATCCATTTAAGCATGTTCACTATTTCATCAGTGTGCCAAACAGATGGTAATGCTTGTGGAAGATTTTCAGCGTCGCCGGTGCAGTTTAAAATATAGTCATTAATAGTGTTATCGGATATATCTACCCCTTCCATCACAAAGACAGAAAACCCCATTTCTTCTACAAGGAATTCCAGGAATTTATGTTTCATTTGGAAAAATTCCTTAGTTCCATGAGTGTTTTCACCGATTGCGACAACCCGTGCTTTGCCTATAATATTTTTCAAAGGTAATAAATCGGCATACCCATTACGGGGGTCTGGGGAAGAAATAGGAATGCAATTTTCTTTTATCCATGATACGACATGTTCGGGTGCTTGATTTAATGCTTGAGCTTCGATGGTGCAATTAACTATTTGACCTGGAATTGTGATTTTTGGAGTCATTACCGGAACAGCTTTTAATCCTAAGGAATCAAGATCAACCCGGTATTCTTCTCCTAATGGGGCCATTGCACGAAAACTCCCATCGGATTTTACAGGAGTATAGAAAATTGTGGTGACAAGCGATTTCAAATGATTAAGGATTATATATGAATGAGAAGTTAACATATCGGGGGGAGCGATTACTTTTCCTTGAATTGTAAAACCTTGCATTGTATCAACTTCAAGTACCAGATTCGTATTATCTGTTAAATACTCTTTGAAAGGTAGAACTGCGGCGTTTAGTGTAGGAGTTGTTGCCGTAAGCATGTATGTACCTGCGGGTAGATTGAAGCTGAATTTTCCCTCTATATCGCTGGAAGTAACAGCAAGTGCGGTTTCATGAAAGGGAGCCTTTGCGATGATAGTTGCGTTTGCAATCGGTTTCTTTTGTGGACCGAGTACAACACCCCCGATTTTGAGATCAAGAGTTTGGGGTGATGAAAGTGAAATAGCGGCGAAACTGGGAAGAATACCCGAATTGAGTTGAATCATATTAAAAAATAAAAAAATGAGTAGAGATAATTTCAATTTCATTTAAAACCTCCTCATAAGCTCTGATTGAGATTTTAGCATAAGAATATTTTTAATGTCAAATAATATTAGACTGCATGAGGCTGGATTTTGAATCGAAAATGATATCGAAAGATAGATTAAAAATGTAATTTATTTCATTCCCGGGGAATAGGTTCTTATTGAATGAACAGAGCCATAGAGCCTATACAAACAGAAAATATTTTCATCTTGACAAGCTGCGCTTTTTTATATATAAATATGGTAATGGACATAAACAAAACACGCGCGTTTATATTGCCCTATTGCCTTTTTGTATATGGCATACAGGATAGAAATCACCTAAATATCCTGAATTTTACACAACCGGAGGCACGCGGAGATTAATTATGAAAGATTTGAAATTGGGAGCCAGGAGTTCAGCAGATTCACAACCGACAGTTATCACAATTGGAAACATTCGTATTGGAATCGATTTTGTTATTATCGCGGGTCCGTGTAGTGTAGAAAGCGAAAAACAAACGATTTTGACCGCTCAAAAAGTGAAAGAAGCAGGTGCAGATATGCTGAGAGGTGGAGCTTTTAAACCTCGTACGTCTCCATATGCTTTTCAGGGGCTTGGTCTGGAAGGATTGAAAATTTTAGAAAAAGCCAAAAAAGAAACCGGTCTTCCGATTGTTTCAGAAGTAATTGATCCGCGGGATGTTTCGTGGGTGAGTGAATATGTGGATATTTTACAAATCGGGGCGCGTAATATGCAGAACTTTTCATTGCTTCGAGAAGTGGGTAGAGGACGAAAACCGGTACTCTTAAAGCGTGGAATGTATTCGACATTAACAGAGTGGCTTAACTGTGCGGAATATATCCTGGCAGAAGGGAATCCGAATGTTATCCTTTGTGAACGGGGAATTCGAACATTTGAAACCTATACACGTAATACTCTGGACTTAAGTATGGTCCCGGCAGTTAAAGAAGTGAGTCATCTTCCTATTATCGTTGATCCTTCACATGGAACTGGGAAATTGAGCCTTATTGAACCCATGTGTATGGCAGCAGTGGCGGCAGGAACTGATGGTCTCATTGTCGAAGTCCACCACAACCCGGCAGAGGCATTAAGCGATAAAGATCAAACATTGGACCCGGAATCCTTTGCAAATATCGCAAAGAAAATAAATAAATTACGGACGTTTTTAAAAGAGTTAAATACGCATCCGGTATCGATTCCCACGGGTGATGAAAGAGGTAAAACCAAAATTCCCGGGGAATCTCTCTTTAATTGAAAATGAAACAAATCGAATTACATGGGGTTGAACGAACATCAAAAATTGCAATAAACGAGTCGTTCCTTAATCTTCTTCATTGGGTGGGAAATAGAAACCGTGTAATTATAACCGATTCTAATGTGAGAAATTATTACGGCGATTATTTTAAAGAATGGAATATCATTGAGATTGGAATTGGAGAAACATGCAAAACCCTTAAAACCATTGAGTATATTTATGAGGAACTGGTAAAATTGGAAGCAGATCGCTCATGGTTTATCATTGGAATGGGTGGTGGTATTGTCTGTGATATTACCGGATTTGCTGCTTCGACTTATATGCGAGGAGTGCCTTTCGGGTTTGTTTCAACTTCCTTACTTTCCCAGGTAGATGCGAGCATCGGTGGAAAAAACGGGGTCAATTTCCACGGTTATAAAAATATGATAGGCGTATTCAATCAACCGGAATTCGTCATTTGCGATACAACGATGTTGAAAACCCTTCCCGAAGTTGAACGGGCGAATGGTTTTGCCGAAGTGGTAAAACATGCTGTTATTGGTGACGAAAGATTGTTCAACCTCCTGGAAGAGCATCCTGAAAAAGCATCCAATCTTGACCCGCTTTTTATGGAAAACGTAATATATGCATGTCTTGAAGTGAAAAAAAATGTGGTTGAAAAGGATGAAAAAGAAAAAGGTGAACGACGGGTTTTGAATTTTGGGCATACATTGGGGCATGCGTTGGAAAAAGTCACTGGTATTTCACATGGCTCTGGGGTAAGTATAGGGATGATGTTTGCCGCGGGATTATCCGTTAAACGAAACCTGCTGGCTGAAGGTGATGCGATTCGATTGCGGAATGTATTAATAAGCCTGGGATTACCGGTTACGATAAACTGCGAAAAAAGTAAATTAAAAGAGGCGATCCATAAAGATAAAAAAAGGGAAGGAAGAGGAATTCATTTTATTCTATTAAAATCCATAGGGAAACCGGTCATTCAAGAGATCGGGATGGATGAATTGGAGGAAGAGATCGACAATGATCTGTGTTTGCATTAGAGAACCGGAATATGAACGGTGTAAACAGATAGTAAAAGAAACTGGTACGGGATTGGCAGAGATTCGTATGGATACCGCGGATTTATCGGCGGATGAGATTGGAAGAATTTTTTCGATACCAACAAGATTAATCGCTACCTGCCGTCCATCAGTAAAACTCACGGATACGGAAAGGATTAAACGCTTAACCACAGCTATTGTGGCAGGGGCATCTTACCTTGATATTGAAATCGATTCGGATAGGATGTTCAAAGATGAATTGATTCGCGTTGCCCGGATTCAGGGCTGTAATGTAATCATCTCTTTCCATGATTATGAAAAAACACCTCCGCTTGAAGACATGGCTCGTAAGATGGAACAGTGCTTTTTCGAAGGAGCGGATATCGCGAAAATTTCGTGTATGGTAAATGTTAAAGAAGATAATTCCCGTATATTGGCGCTTTATGATGTTCTTGCCGGGATACGTTTTCGTCTGGATGGAGATCCTACTCATCCCCATAGTCTGGTAGCGGTGGGTATGGGAGAAAAGGGTGTAATCACGCGGGTTGCTGCTCCATTTCTGGGAGCTCCTTTTACTTTCGCTTCTCCCAATAATTGCGAAGGTACAGCGCCTGGCCAACCGAGCGAATCACTGTTGAGACAGGTATTCAACATTTTGGAAAAAACGAATGAATGATGTGAAGCGTTTTTGTGTAACTGGAAATCCAGTTCTTCATAGCAAGAGCCCCTTCATGTTCAATGCGTTGTTTAAAGAACTGGGGTTAAATGCTCATTATTCACGTTTAGCGGCAGAAACAGCGAAGGAAGCACTTGATCTTTTTCTTAAATTAAATGTACAGGGGATGAATGTAACGGCACCGTTTAAGCAAGATATGGCGTTACTTATGGATGAGCTGGACGAACCCTCACAAAAAATTGGCGGAGTAAATACAGTAGTACGGAAAGGGAAAAAGCTGGTAGGATATAATACCGATTATCTAGGGGTATCAGGCGCACTAATTTCCGGTGGTATCGATATCAAAAATAAACACTGTGTGGTTCTTGGTTGTGGCGGTGCCGGACGAGCGGCAGTTTATGCTCTTATCAAACAAGGTGCCATTGTAACAGTAGTAAACCGTACATTTTCTAAAGGAAAAGAACTGGCGTCACAGATGGGATGCCAGACTGTACAATTTGATGATCTCGAAAAAATCCTGGGTAAAACAGAGCTGTTAATTTCAACATTATCCAATGGAATCGATCCGGTAAAAGAAGAATGGATTCATCCCTGGTTAATTGTATTTGATGCCAATTATAAACACTCTCCTTTGGTGGAAAAAGCACTAAAAAAAGGGTGTTCTGTTATAACAGGGGAAGAGTGGTTGCTTCAGCAAGCATACCCTGCATATGAGTATTTTACAGGTGAGATACTCCATGAAAAAGAGAAAAAGATTATGAAAGATGCGTTGCATTCGGCGCAGTGGATATATCCTGGAAATGTTAGTTTAATCGGTTTTATGGGGAGTGGGAAAACAACAGTAGGAAAAATCATCGGGGAAAAATTGGGTATGGGTTTCATCGATACGGATGATTTGATTGAAAAAAAGGAAATAAAAACAATTCGTGATATTTTTGAAAAAATGGGAGAAGACTATTTTAGAGAAGTAGAATCAGCAGTTTTAAAAGATGAATTATCAAATAATAAAAATATAATATATGGTTGCGGTGGGGGAATCGTAATAAAAGAAAAAAACCGTTTATTATTACAGAGTAAAAGTCTTCCCGTTTGGCTTTATGCGTCTTTGGAGACTTCATTAACACGCGCAGAACCGGCAACACGTCCTCTTTTGGATGGGAATTCTCAGGAAAGAATATCGAAAGCTGGAAAACTCTTTAATGAACGGTTAGATTATTATTGGAACGCATCGGAACTTATAATTTCATCAGAATCAGAAGCGGAAGTAACCGCGGAGAAAATTAATGCAGAAATCCGTAGAGCCTTCAATTATTGATGGAACGGTAAACGCGCCTGCATCAAAAAGTTACATGCAGCGTGCACTTGCCTCCGCTTTGCTAACACGGGAAGAAGTATCTCTTACTCATACGACTTTTTGTGATGATTCCAATGCCGCTTTACGGATAATTAGGGCTTTAGGAGCAAGCGTCGATTTACAAAAAAATGGAATTTGCATAAGAGGGGGAATGAAACCCACAGGTGAAATCCTTGATTGTGGGGAATCTGGTCTTTCGATTCGAATGTTTAGTTCGATTGCAGCACTATGGCATGATGAATTGGTGCTAACCGGAACGGGTTCTTTGTCGAAACGTCCAATGGAAATGATCGTTGAACCGCTTCGCGAGCTAAGCGTATGGGCTACTACGAACAATGGTTTCCTTCCCGTAAGGGTTAAGGGACCTCTAAAAGGCAAAGAAATAACGATTGATGGAGCTATCAGTTCCCAGTTCTTAACCGGTTTGCTTATGGCACTTCCCTTGGCGGATGGGAACTCGATTATCCATGTAAACAATTTGATAAGTATCCCTTACATAAAGATGACATTGTCTTTATTAAAGGATTTTGGTATTCATATAGAGCATGATGAATTTAAAACCTTCGTTATTAATGGTAACCAGGAATATCATTTAAATAATACCCAGTATCCCATAGAGGGAGATTGGAGTGGCGCTGCGTTCTTATTGGTTGCCGGTGCAATCGGTGGGAATGTAAAAGTTACGGGATTGAATGCAAACTCTTTACAGGCGGATCGTGCCATATTAGAGGTATTGATTCAATCCGGTGCAATTATTCAAGTATCGGAAGAGGGAATAGGAATTAAAAAAGGAATTTTGCGAGCATTTACTTTCGATGCAACACACTGTCCTGATTTATTCCCGCCTCTGGCAGTTCTGGCATGTAGTTGTTCCGGGAGATCAAAAATTTATGGTATAGAGCGTCTTATACATAAAGAAAGTAACCGGGCCACTGCGATTTGTGATTTGATTTCCTCCCTTGGTGGAGAAATAAGAATTAATGATGATAAAATGGAAATAGAAGGAAAAAAGTTGAATGGCGGTATTGTGGATTCTCACAATGATCACCGGATAGCGATGGCTGCCGCTACTGCGGCAATCGCAAGCAAAGGGGGCATTACCATCCGGGATTATCACTGTGTGAACAAATCCTACCCGGATTTCTTCGGGGATTTAGAACGAATAGGAGGTAAAGTTTATGAATAGTTTCGGTAGAATTTTCAGGGTTTCCATATATGGCGAATCTCATGGAAAAGAAGTTGGAGTTATAGTGGACGGATGCCCAGCAGGACTGCCGTTAAATGAGGGGGATTTTGAAATGGACCTGGTGCGTCGGAAGAGTGGCGCCCGCGGAACAACTCCGCGAAAAGAAAACGATACACCGCTCATCAAAAGCGGGGTATTGAACGGAAAAACAACCGGGGCTCCATTGCTGATATGTTTTGAAAATACCAATATACGGAGCACGGATTATGATACTTTTAAAGATACACCACGGCCTGGATATGCTGATTTTACAGCTATGAAGAAATTCGGTGGTTTTAACGATCACCGTGGTGGAGGTCATTTTTCGGGACGAATTACAGTGGGTCTCGTCGCTGCCGGTGTGATTGCCAAGAAACTCATTCACCCGATTTCGGTCAGGGCTGGAATTAAGGAAGTGGGCGGTAGCACTGAAATCCAGAAAGCAGTGGCAAAAGCGATCGAAAAAGAGGATTCAATCGGTGGTATAATCGAATGCGAAGTAAAAGAAATTCCGATTGGTTTGGGTGAACCGTTTTTTGATTCGGTGGAATCCCTTATCAGTCACATTATTTTTTCCATTCCAGCAATTAAAGCAATCGAATTCGGATCAGGGTTCAAAGCAGCAGGGATGACTGGTTCGGCTCACAATGATCCATTGATCGATGTGAATGGTACAACGTTGACTAATCATGCAGGTGGGATAAATGGCGGGATTACAAATGGAAATCCTCTTGTTTTTCGTGTGGCGGTGAAACCGACTTCCAGTATTTCTCATTTCCAACAAACAGTAAATATGAAAACCGGTGAGCAAGTGAAATTAGTAGTAGAAGGTCGTCATGATACTTGTATTGCCCTTCGAATGCCTGCTATTGTCGAATGCGCCACAGCCATTGTGCTGGCAGATTTGCTTATGCTGGAACAACGCTTTCCCAGAATTTTCACCGGAACGGTTGAATCTACAAATTAAATGAAATTGAAGTAATTAGATTAAGGAGATATAAACGATGAAAATTGATATGATCCTTGGATTAATCGGATTTATTGTTGTATTGGCTTTAGAGCTTTTAGTGAATAAAATGAATATCCCATTTATGAATTGGTTGAAAAATCGTGAGCAACAAATGGGATCTAAAATTGTTGCCGCTTTTTTAATTGGTTTTGTATTATTTACTTTATTTACGGATAGGATGCCTCAAGCGGGTCAAAAAATTCCGGTTGCGATAATTGCGTTATTATTACTGTGGGCCAATCTTTTTCTCGGCCATAAAACACAGGAATAATATATAAATAAGTGTAAAAAAAAAGGCGGCTGCATTCGCAGCCGCCTGGTGTATTATTTACTTACTAATCGTTATTTAGTTTTATTTTACCGATCTTATTATTCGGCACCTGTGCTTTTATCTTCTTTCATCTTTTCGTGCCAACCGGATCTATCGGGGTCAGAGGGTTTAATCGGCTTTTTCGGAGGATTCTTCTCCAGTTGTTCCAACAGATACTTTACTGCGGCTTCAATACAGGGATCATGCCCGTTTACAATCTCTTCCGGTCTATCGACCACTTCATAATCGGGAGAGACGCCTGTACCTTCGACAACGAATTCACCTTTGGGGTCAAGAATCGCAAACATAGGAACGGCAAAAGAGGCACCGTCAACCAGGTCGGGAGACCAGGAATAACCTACCAGACCGCCCCAGGTACGTGTACCGAATAGAGGACCGAGATTTTTCTTCCTGAACATATGCGGAAGATCATCGCCGCCTGATGAAGAGTAACCGTTAATTAACATAGCCATCGGGCCATCCAGGTTTATTACCGGATCCGGAGTTACCTGCTGGTTTCTTCTAACCCAGTAAGTTATGGGCCGCTGTGCCATCTTCATGATAACACGAGTGGGAATCCATCCACCACCGTTGTAACGGTCGTCGATAATGAACGCATCTTTATCGTTAAAGGCGGTAAAACCTTTATAAAATTCGCGAGTACCTTCGATAGCAGTATTGGGCATATGAATGTATCCAATGCGGCCTTTTGAGAGCTTATCGACCAATGCTCTTCTGGATTCTGCCCAATCGAGATAACGGAGTTTCTGCTCAGTACGAATGGGTTTGATCCAATAGGTGCGTGCACCCTCTTCTGTGGGTTTGGAATTGACAGTAATGGAGATTTTCTTTTCGGCAGTGTTTTCCAGGAACAAATAGGGATTGTCCTTGGTGGTAACATTGTAACCATCGATGCGGATAATGTATTCGCCTTCGGAAATGTTAATTCCAGGTTCTGTGAGAGGAGAACGTGTTTCTTCGTTCCAGTTTTCGCCTTTATAGATTTTTGAAAGTTTATATCTATCGGCAGTTTTATCGGCAGTCAGAATCGCTCCAAGTAGTCCTCCGTCAAAGCGTTGAGGCCGCTTGAAATCTCCCCAGTTCACATAGGTATGACCGCAATTTAACTCACTGATGAGTTCTCCCAGGATATAATCCAGGTCGGCGCGGTGTCCAAGGTGAGCGATAAGAGGGGCGTATTTTTCTTTCATTTTTTTCCAGTCTACATTGTGCATATTCTGGGCATAAAACCAATCCTTGAAAATCAACCAGCCTTCATTATACATCTGGTTCCATTCTTTAACAGGATCGATTTTCATTGTGACATCACTCATATTAATAGCCCCATCACCAGGTTTCTGATCCGGGCGAACATCGAGGACTCCCCATTTGCCGCGTGCTTGATAGAGTAATTTTTTGTAATCATTGGAGATACCGGAAATGAATACTCCACGGATAACTACTTTATCATCTTTGGTTTTCAAATCGAATAAGTGTACTTCTCCATCTTTGCCATAAAGAATTTTTCCTCCGATATCGAGAAGGTTAAAGTAATTGGCAGAAGCGAGAGGAAATACAAAAATTCTATCTTGAATACCATTGAAATCGATGACGACAGGTTTTGCTCCTTCTTTTGGTGCTTCAGCAGTAGGAGTAGAAGGTTTGGCATCATCTTTTTTCTTCTGAACAGCAGGAGTTGCTGCCATGGGAGGTTCTTTTTTTATTGGTTGTTCCAGGTCGTTTTCTTCTTTAAATAAGTAGGGGGCATCTTTAGTAAGAGCGATTGCATAGATGCGGGAAATCTGGGTAAAAATATAATCATTCTCGATTGCGGAATAAGTAACCTGGGGTTGATTAAAATCACGATCGGAAATGAAGAAGATGTATTTTCCACAAGTAGAGAAAACTGGGCTTCCGTCACTATATCTACCGGAACTAACCATCTGTTTTTTTCCGGTTTCTAAGGAATAAATCCAGATAGCGGAGAGGGTATTGTCACCAGGTTTTGAATAGGTAACCCAACGGGAATCGGGGGACCATGAATAATCAGTGATATCAGCCTTATCTCCCATATCGATAGTGGTTGCTTTTTTGGACTGGATATCCAGAACCTGGAGTTTTCGGTTAACTTCTCTATAGAGAAGTTTTTTGCTATCCGGAGACCAGAGAACGGGGAATTTCCAACCGGTGTGATCCGATGTTAATTGAATGGAATCTTTCTTTTTTTCCGGATCGATGAGATAGAGTTCAAACTCACCGGTTTCATCGGACATATAGGCAATCCATTTTCCATCCGGTGAATATACCGGGTATCGTTCTCTTATTCCCTGGGTACGCGTTAAGTTTGCAGTTATGCCTTTTTCGACCGGAACGGAGAACAGGTCGCCTCTAGCGTCAAAAATTACGCGTTTTCCATCTGGAGAAAGTGAAGCGCCAAAGCGGGTGACATATTCGGAAACATTGGCGATATAAGGAAGCCGGTTGGGGTTATCAAAATTGATATTTACTGTTAGTTTACGGGAAATTCCTGTATTCAAGTCCAGTATATTGATATAACCGCCATTTTCATAGGCGATTAACCCATTGTTTCCAGAGGGCCATAAGCAATCGAATTCCTTACTAAATGTGATTTGCTTGTATTCTTTGGTTTTCAGGTCATAGGACCAGAAATTTAATTTAAGGTCTCTATCGGATACAAAGAAGATTTTATCATTGTACCAGAAGGGGTGTTGATCTGTACCGGAAAAATCGGTGATCTGTTGGGAAGTATTGGCGACT
>JAKAGC010000527.1 GCA_021817755.1 Acidobacteriota bacterium
TATCCTTTCAAGCAAAAAAATAAACAAAAAGTTTTTAAGGGGTTTAGGGGGCGTTTTTTCAAAAAAGCCCCCTGGTTGTCAAAGACAAAACAAATTAAATCAAAACTTGAACAACTCACTGGACGCCTTTTTCCGTAATAGAGATTCCGTTGAATCCCGGGGGAGCCAATTCGACAGGAATACCGAATGGGACAGCGTGGATGTTATCCGAATGTCCCACGGGTAAATCATATAGAATAGGAAAATTATAGGGGTGAGTATGAATCAAAACCCGGTTCAGGAAAACTTCTTTTTCTTTTGGCGTTGTAAAACAATTGGGGAACTGTCCCAGTAATAGTCCGCGAATTTGGGAAAATATCCCGGCAGAAGCAAGCTGCCAGAACATACGGTCGAGACGGTAAGGCCGTTCTCCGATATCTTCCAGTAACAGGATTTTCCCTTTTATTTTAGGGAACCATGGAGTCCCCAGTAATGAAACAAGATTTGAAAGGCAACCGCCAATAATCTCAGCCGAAACATTACCAGGTGATAGAATTTCACCGGGGATGGTCAATTCCGAATAATCGCCGCTCAAGGTTTTTCTTAAATTATCTTCATTAAAGCGGTTTTCCGGCAGCGATGCATAAGCCATGGGGCCGTAGAATACCACCATATCAAATCTGTCGTGGATATATGTCAACAGGTAAGTTACATCCGAAGCCCCCATAATAATTTTGGGGGTTGGAATCTTGAGAAGGTTAAAATGAGTGAGTAGAAGATTGGAACCGTAACCGCCTCTTGCTGCCCATAATGCTTTAATATTGGGATCAAGGAGGAATTGTTGGATATCGTCGAATCCTGTTTGAACCGGTTGTGCCAGGAAATCCACACCCGAATCCGACATAATATCGTTTATTTCCATAGGGATGAATCCCAATTCTTTTATTTTTTGAATCCCTCCGGTTCGGAATGGTTCTTTTACAGGAGAAGAAGGTGCAAATATGCCGACTTGATCGCCTGATATTAATTTTAATGGTTTTTCCATTGTTTATTCCACCTTTTCCGGTAAATCGACAAAGATTGTAGTGCCTTTGTTTTTTTCCGACTGAATACGGATATGCCCTTTATGTAACTCGATAATCCGTTTCACGATAAATAATCCCAAACCGCTGCCGATTTCTTTTGTCGTGTAATCCAGTTCGAACAACCGGCGTGATTCTTCTTCGTTCATGCCGATACCATTATCTTCAAGGGTAATAAATATCCGTCCGTTTGCTTTTTCAAGGAAGAGGCGGATTTCTCCTTTTTTATCTCCGATTGCTTCGATCGAATTATTGATAATATTTTTAAGAAGTTGTTTTATTTTGATTTTATCCAGTTTAACACGAACGCCTTTTTTTATGTTTTCGGGAGATTCAGTGCTTCCGTTTTCACCGCGGATTTCCACCTGAAAATCGATATGGGAGAATAGTTGTTTGACATTGAACATTTCGTCATGGATGAGCGGCACCAGGTCAAATTCTTCCGTATTGATCTCATCCATTTTCGAGAGGTCCAGAAAACCGTAAGAGACTTTTTTCAGATGGTCTGTCTCATCGATAATATAGTTTACCGATTGTTTAATCATTTCCTCATAACCCGGATTTTTATCAGCCAGGACACGCAGTATTTGTTCTGCCGAAAGTTTAATCGGTGTTAGCGGGTTTTTCACTTCATGGGCTACGTGTCTTCCCAAACGGATAATCGTTTTCATTCGGGAAATTTCAGATATGTTTCTGCGTTGTTCCCTGATACCTTCAAGCATCGAATTAAAAACAAGGTAGAGGTTTTTAATTTCCAGTTCCGAAGGGATATGTTCCAACGTTACAAGATTTCCTTTTTCAACCTCTGCCATACCGCTGCGCAGTCCATCTATTGGGGATAAAATTTTATTCCTGAAAAAGAACGCGATTGAAAACCCCGTAATTATCAAGATAAAAAACAATGTAATAATAAAATCGGTATAATATCGTTCTTCGGAAAGCGCTCTTTCCCAGTTATTGGAAAATTGAACCATAAAAATATAATCATATACTTTAAAGTACAGATGAAAACTTTTATCCGATTTTTCTACCACAAATTTCTGGTTTTTTTCTTCCAGTAGGTCAACGATATTGGAATGGAGGTACTCCGGTACTTGAGAATTGATTATTTTGTGATAATTTGTCGTTTCGATCAGTCCGTTTTTTCCATATACACTCACATCGCTGCTCAGGATATCGGAAATGGAAAATAGGTTGTTTTTAAGAGAAGTATCCGAAGGTTGAATCAAATTATACGCAATATTTTGAGCAATCCTGCCGTTTTCATATACCATTCGCTGGACCTTTTGTTCCATCGATCGTGAGCTGTAATTTATAAAGAATATTGAAAATACGATTGCTGTCAGCAGCGAAATTAAAATCAGAAAAACGAATACCCGGATTGAAAAAGAGTAATAAATGGAAGCCCAATCCATATTTTTAAGGTCTTTGAAATAGAATAACAGGAAGAGGAAGGAGAAGATCAGGAAAAGCTTGATGGTTTCTGCCATATCTTTAAATATCGAATTCAGGGGAAAAAATATGATAATCGCATTTCCGCCGTGGTGAAAGAGGTATCCGCGGAAAGTTAAATCCATATAATGAAATTTAACCCATGGCTTATTACTATTCAATAATCCGGCAATATCCTGTAAATTAATGTTGGAGGGGTTCTCTACTACCTGGTAATCCGGGTTTAGTTTAATATAACTGAATTCCTGCCCTTCGATATTTTTATCGATAGTAAAAATATTCACTTTATCCTGGTAACGAAGAAGCAGTTCCGGTGAATTTAATATTTCGACGATAATATACCCCAGGTATTCCGATTCATAAGTTGTTGCTTCTTTTATATTATTGATACCGATAAAAGCAACAGCCAGTGGGATTTCCTTTCCATGCATTATTGCCGTTGTATCTTCGATCGCCCAGAAAGGATAAATCGGATCGAGGTTGACTTCCAAAAAAGGAATTTGATACGCAAATTGGTTTATCACTCGTTTTTCTTTCGCTGAATAGACAAAAATACCTGAAGCAATATTCTCACGCGAAGCAATGGTTTTTCGCCATATCCCCTGGAGTTGAGCAGACGCATCGCCATGAAAAAATTCATTCAAATCCCGGTTACTCAAATTCATGACGATCTCTCTGGCTATGAATTTGGCATAATTACTCTGGTTCAAGAAAATATTCTTTAAATTGTTTTCAACATAATCTTTCTTTTCTGCCATCGAATGCCCTGAGAGAAATAAATAGGCAGATACAGCCATCAGGAATATAAAAATGGCTCGTGGAAAAAAACGCCGTTTATAAAATAGAATGACCATCATCACAATGGACATGATGATCAGGTGAATAATACGATTGTCGAAATTATTAAAGTACCCAAGAATCCCAATGAATATTATTTGAGCACCCAGGATAAGTAGTGCATATTTTTTTTCCAGTATGCCTGTTTGTTGTTTATTTCCCGGAACCAGAATCATGGCACGAATGAAGAAAAGGGGAATAATATGAAGTAGAAAAATAGCCACTGCTACGGTCAGGTATGAAATCCCAAATTCCATATAATTGAAGTCCAAAGACTTGAGAATCAAGTCGCAAAAACTCATTGTCCCTACCAATGACACATTGAATAGAATGAGGGAAAGAATCTTCATTTTTATTAGAGGGGTGATATAGTAGAGTATAATGGCTCCGAAAAGAGCGATTATTATGACTTCATAAATGGAGTAAAGGGTAAAATTAAAAAAAGGTGCTTTTATTTGCAGGAAAAGGTTATCACTTCCGAAGTGCCGTAAAAGCAATAATAAAATCACAGGTATTGTCCCGAATAGGAAACGGGAAAGAAACGGTTTTCGTTTATAAAAATAAAATGCAGGTAATACCAGGAGAAATAAGACACACAGACTCATATAAAGTTGTTGTT
>JAKAGC010000528.1 GCA_021817755.1 Acidobacteriota bacterium
TAATGGAGTTGCTATCATAATCGGTAGTATAATCCGGGCATTTTCATTTTTTAACTCAACCACATCACCTGCTGTTAAATCCTTCTCTTTAGCTGATTGCATGGAAACTGCCAGATATTTATCATAAGAAACTGCTGTGAGAGGATCGGGAATTTCGCTTAATAGGAGAATATCCGAACTTCTTCCATCAAAGGTGCGAAGCGACGGTACTATAAAAACCCCTTGTCCGTTATATACCCCTTGAACTTTCGGGATAGTCAATGTCGACGAAATCGCTATGGTTTGAGTGGGAGCTAAGGTTTCTATGAATCCTTTATTAATCCAATCTTCCTTCAATCCTTCCATGTTCTCTGAGATAAAATCCCTGTACAAGGTTTTTGATAATGGTTTTCCCATTAATGCCAGGAAAATGTCACCTTCTCCGTATGTATTTTTTATCGGTTCAATTGCAGGTTGGATTAGACATTTCAAACCCTTTCGAGGTTCCGTATCACCCCAGGATTCCAGCGGGTCCGAAAGTGGGAGAATCAGATCCCCTATATCCGTTAATGGTCCCCCAACCTCGGCTATAACAATTTTAAATTTTATCTCTTTCACACTTTCAAGAAGATAGGGGAGAGTATTGAAAAGGTGAACTCCTGAGAATAACCCAAGCCCCACTCGATTTTCTTTTACTCTTTTTTGTAATTCAAAAATTTTATCATCCGTTCCCAGCTTTTCATTATTAAAGGAATGATCGAAATTAACTGTGTTACCAATCATGTCCAGCATATATTGAATTAAAGCCGTATAAGACGCAGTAACGGAGCAATTCTTTCCCGTCAATGAAACACCCCCACTTATTAGCAGTGGTTGTTTCGATTTGTCCAGTTTTGAAAGTAATTGTTCCAATATCTCTTTTTTGATTTCGGTTTTTTGAAGCACTTCTTCTACTGGAATAATTGGTATATTTTCCAGTACTTCTTTCGGAAGCGGTTTTCTCTGAATCAATTTATTAAGAAGGTATCCAAGGAGATACGGTTCGCTTCCCGGTACAACGGTAATTCGATAATCTGCCGATGAGCCTGTGAGGGTTGTATGAGGTTCCAGATGGAACCATGTAATCGTTTGATTTTTTTTAGACTCCGAAGATTGCTGCATCCATTCCACAGGGCTTAAAAATGTTTCGAATATATCTGCCCCAATCGTAATGATAACATCCGCTTTTTCAAACTCATAATGTGGGATAAGGTCCAATCCCAAAACATTTCGGTAAGCTGCTTTTATGGAATTATGATTAAATAGTTCTAATTCCGGGAATCGTTCTATTCCAGTTTCTTTGCAAAAAGAATCCATCAAGGAGTGGAGGGACCCCGTGGAGAGTCCGTGAAGTAACAACGCTTCTTTTCCATTGGATTTTGTTTCTTGCAGTGCTTGTTTGAAGGAATCGATTGCAGTTTCCCAGCTTATTGCAGTCAGTTTTCCATCTTTTCCACGCCTCATCGGTTCAGTCAAACGATCCGGACTGTATAGCCGTGCGATTCCTGCCTGCCCTCGAATGCATAATGCTCCTTTATTAATCGGATGATCCCCGTTTCCTTCAAGTTTAACCGGTTTATCATCACGGATTTTGATATCCAGTCCACAGTTCGCCGGGCATTCCGTGCAGGTGCTCTTTATATATCGTGGAATTCCTGGAATGATACCTTCTTCAGGCGGAACCAGGTAAGGTATTATTTTTCTATCTGCATTATTCGCTTTACAAGCTGTAATTGCTGCACCAGAAGCGATTCCCATTATCTTAAAAAAGTCGCGACGTTTCATTGCTTCTCCTCATCAGAAGTATAAACAAAAGTTTTTTCTGCGGTGCAGGGGACAGTTTTTTCAAAAAACATCCCCTCCCAATCGTCGATACTGCTTACCAATCTATTTCTTGTATCGTTCATACTGTTCATATACTCCATCACTATTTATGGCAGTTCAGACAATCCGTAGGTGCATTTTTTTCGCGGTGGCAGCTTACACACCATCCCATTTCCAGCGTTCGAACTTTTCGTACTGTTGTCATCGCTTTTACTTCACCGTGACAATGAGTACACTCAATACCTGCCTTAATATGCCGTTTATGGGTAAAACGAACATGCCATGGTTGGATATGAACTTTGTTCCAGGCAATAGGTTCTTTTCTTTCCCAAAAAGCCCGTAATTTTTTTACTTCCGGACGATCGATTGCAGCAGATTCGTGGCAGCCCATACAAATACTCACGCTGGGAATACCCGCTTGCGGTGATTTATCCGTATACCGGTGACAGTGGGTGCATTCCAGGCCCACTTTTTCGATATGGAGATTGTGGTTGAAAGCGATAGGTTGATCCGGTTTATTTCCATTGTAATACCAATTCAAGCCCATTGCTCCTACTAATAAAACTCCGGCAACCGCTAACCCGATAAAAGCAAGAGGAAGTAGTTTTTTAATCACGTTTATCTCCTTCCGGTTCGTTTTTTTCTATTTCTTCTTTTTTAACCGATGGCGGAGTCGCAGCATTCCCACTTATTTTTTGCATAAGGAATTTAACCACTGATTTAATTTGTATCGGTGATAATCCAGGATTGGGCATAACAGGGAATGCAGGATTAATTTTCTTTGGATTTTCAACGAAAGCGATCAGTTCATCTTGTTTCGTCAGGTATTTAGGAAGAACATCATTGTATGCCGGTCCAACTACTTTTTTATCGAAACTGTGACACGCCGAGCATTTATCTTTGTAAATCTGTTCTCCCATTTTTTCATCCACCACCTGGTTTTTAGCATAAAGCCCTTCATGTTTAAAAGTGAAGTTTGTCCAATTTTTTTCTGCATTTGATAGCAGTACTTGTTCCGATTCTATATTGGAATTATGTTCGATAATGACTTCCCCTGCATTCATCAAACCGAAAAGCAACAAAGCCAATATAAAAGCGGAAGTTCCAAAGAACGAAATTTTATTTTTTTTGTAAAGTAAATTCGTCAATGCTCCGTAACCCATTATGGAAAGAAGAATGATAATAAAAGCCGAAATAATGAATACAGGTATCGATAATGCATAATCCGGGAGGTTGAACAAATCGATTAGAAGTAAAACAGGAACTGGTAAAGAGCCTGCGAGAATTAATCCGTATCCGTGATATTTCATGATGTCGAAATGCGGGGAATTTTCCGTAAGTCTCGTTTCCGGCCATTTGAAAAAGTAAATTAGTATCCATCCACCTGTAATAATGAAGGAGATAAAAAGAAATTCTCCAAAATGAAGAAGTGGGGTAATATAATAAATAGGGTAGGGGATTGGTGCTTTTAAGAAGAACCATTTTTCCGGAAAGATCAATAGAGCTTCTATATCGATAAAATGGAAACTGTATCCCAGTAGAACTAGTATCGATGCTGCGCCTGCTATCCAATTACCCCTTCGAATATAAATATATAATAATATAAAAGCAAGGGCCAAGAGTCCCATTATTCGGAGTAAGAACAAATGAATCGGGATTACGGTATTATACAACATGATTTTATAAAGCAATGCAAGTGATACTGCTGGAATAATACCCAAAATAACCCATAATGATTTATTTCCTGATATTAATCGTAGGAAATTATCGGATAATTCCGGTTTCCATTTACGATAACCCACCGAAAGAATAGTGGAAACCAGCATCATCCCTATGTAAGTCAAATGAAACATAAGCATGATATAAATGATATACGTTAAAAAGTGAAGATACTTGATTGTGGGCGGCGCTAACAACTTACTTATCTCGTCCATGAAATTGCTCCTCTTTACTAACCTTACTTACTCTCGAAGAATTGGAACCAATTAAATTATGTTCCCATTCCTCCACTATAATTTTTATAATATTTTAAAAATTAATAGAAGCAGCCAATGTAATCACTGCCAGTAATGCTATTGCCAATACCAGCATTATTTTAAAAAAACCTTCTTTCGGCTTT
>JAKAGC010000012.1 GCA_021817755.1 Acidobacteriota bacterium
AATACAAAAGAAACCCTCAAACATATTGACGAAATAGGTATAAATGTGGTATAAATCTACTTTATTTCTATTTCCCCCCGGGGTAAAAAAATCGTAAAAATTAGAGGAGGTTATTTTTGCCTACAATAAATCAACTTGTCAGATTCGGTCGAGCAAAAGTCAAGGTGAAAAGTAAATCACCGGCTCTGGATAATTGTCCCTTTAAAAGAGGGGTTTGTACACGTGTGTATACGACTAACCCCAAAAAACCCAACTCAGCTATGAGAAAGGTCGCAAGAGTCAGGCTTTCAAATGGGATGGAAGTAACAGCCTATATCCCGGGTGAAGGTCACTCTCTTCAGGAGCATTCTATTGTAATGGTTCGTGGAGGAAGAGTAAAAGACCTTCCGGGTGTCCGTTATCATATTGTCCGTGGTGTAAAGGATTCCACCGGCGTAGAAAAACGGAATCAGGCACGTTCAAAATATGGTACCAGAAGGCCTAAAAAATAAAGGGCCCATCCAGGAGTTTTAAATGCCAAGGAAAAAAATAACCACAAAAAAGGAAGTTTTTTATGATCCAGTCTATAACTCATCATTAGTCGCCAAACTCATCAATGGAATGATGAAAGACGGAAAAAAATCACTGGCCCAGAAAATAGTCTATGGCGCTATGGATACGGTTAAAGATAAATTGAAAGAAGATCCTCTGAAAATCGTATTAAAAGCTATTGAAAATGTAAGACCTCATATTGAAACCCGTTCACGAAGAGTAGGTGGTGCGACCTATCAGGTTCCAATGGATGTAAGACGTGAAAGATCCTATTCTCTCGGTCTTCGTTGGATTGTTCAGAATGCAAGAGAAAGAGGCGGAAAATCTATCCAGGAAAAATTAGTTGGCGAATTAATGGATGCCTACAACCAAAAAGGTGGGGCAACTAAGAAAAAAGAAACAGTTCATAAGATGGCTGAATCTAATAGAGCTTTTGCTCATTATAAGTGGTAAGAAAGCGACGGAGAAAAGATGGACCCTACCAGGATTCGTAATATCGGTTTTATGGCTCATATAGATGCCGGTAAAACCACAACTACAGAACGAATCCTGTACTATACCGGAGTTACATATAAAATTGGCGATGTCGACGATGGTACTGCCGTAATGGATTGGATGGAACAGGAACAGGAAAGAGGAATTACAATTACGGCTGCTGCAACCACCTGCTATTGGAATGATTACCGGATAAACATAATAGATACACCGGGACACGTCGATTTTACGGCAGAAGTAGAACGATCACTTCGTATATTAGATGGAGCAATCCTTGTTGTATGCGGAGTAGGGGGTGTTGAACCACAAACTGAAAAAGTATGGTATCAAGCCTCAAGATATAATATCCCCAGGATATTGTATATTAATAAGATGGATCGAGTTGGTTCTGATTATAATGACGTAATAAACCAATTGGAAGAAAAACTTCACGCCAAAACTCTACTCTTACATATTCCTCTTGGAACGGAAGAGAATTTCCAGGGGATTATCGATTTAATTTCAATGAAAGCATACCGGTTCGGAGATGAACTTGCTGATTTTGGATTTGAAATTATGCCTATCCCCAGTGAATATGTTGATGAAGCAGAAATGCATAGGGAACATTTGATCGAGATAATTTCAGAACTGGATCTCGAAATAATGGAAAAAGTTCTTGAAAAGAAAGACATCTCGGAAGAATGTCTAAAAGCTGCTATTCGTCGTATTTGTATCGAACAAAGTGGTTACCCTGTTTTATTAGGGTCTTCTTTTAAGAAAAAAGGTGTTCAGAATCTTCTGGATGCAATCATCGATTATCTTCCTTCTCCTGTAGATATGGGAGATGTAAAGGGAATCAACCCTAAGACAAAAGATGCTGTAACAAGAAAATTATCAGATGATGAACCCTTTTCAGCAGTTGTTTTTAAAGTAATGACCGATATTTATGCCGGTCAGTTGATCTACTTTAGAGTGTATTCAGGAGTTGTCCAAACCGGAACTACTGTATATAATAGTACAAAAGGTGAAAGACAACGGTTTTTACGCCTCCTGAAAATGCATGCCAATAAACGGGAAGAGCAAAAAGAAGTACGGGCAGGCGATATCGCAGCTACAATAGGCATTAGTAATATTTCTACCGGGGATACATTGTGCGATGAAAAACATCCGATTATTCTCGAAACTATTACATTCCCTGAACCTGTAGTAAATGCAACGATTGAACCTCGTTTGACTTCCGATCATAAAAAATTATCGGAAATATTGAATAAGCTCGCTTCCGAAGATCCGACCTTTAAAGTCTTTGTTGACAATAATACAGGTCAAACGATCATATCGGGGATGGGTGAGCTTCATCTGGAAGTTTTAAGAGAACGTATTCGAAGAGAATTCAATTTAAATACCAAAATGGGTAAACCGAGAGTTGCTTATCATGAAACAATTCGGGTATCCGCTAAGGGTGAAGAAGAATATGTGAAGCAAGCTGCCGGAAAAAGTCAATATGCTCATGTTGTACTTGAAATAATGCCACTAACCGGAAAAGAAAAATTCAAATTTAATACGCGTATTAAACCGGGAATAATTCCGGCTGAATACTATAGTGCAATAGAAACAGGAGTAAAAGAATCGATGGAAGTTGGCGTACTTGCTGGATTTCCGGTAATTAATATCGAAGTGAATTTAATTGATGGAACTTACCGGGAAGAAGATTCCACCGATCTTGCTTTTAAAATTGCAGCCGCAACGGCATTCAAGAAAGCATTCCGTGATGCAAAACCGATTTTACTTGAACCCATGATGAAATTGGAAATTGTAGTACAGGATGAATATCTCGGAGAAGTTATCGGTGATTTGAATGCGCGTGAAGGAAAAGTAACACATATGGATGTAAAGAATAATTTACATATCATTGATGGATTGGCTCCATTATCGAATATGTTCGGATATGCAACCGCTTTACGGACACTCAGTCAGGGAAGAGCCAATTATTCGATGGAATTTCAAGATTATATCGAGATGCCTGAAAAGAAGATGCAGGATGTTTTAAATAACCAATTGGGTATTTATACTTTTAATTAGGAGGTAATGAATGACAAAGGAAAAGTTTAGCAGGAGCAAGCCGCACTTAAACATTGGGACCATTGGTCATGTAGATCATGGTAAAACTACCCTTACCGCATCGATAACAAAAATATTAAGTAAACGCGAAGGTTCTAAAGTTCAATACAGGGATTTCTGGAGCATTGATAATGCACCGGAAGAAAAAGAACGCGGTATTACCATTCAGATCGCACACGTAGAGTATGAGACCGAAAAGCGGCATTATGCTCATATAGATTGTCCCGGACACGCGGACTACGTAAAGAATATGATTACCGGTGCAGCCCAAATGGATGGAGCAATCCTGGTAGTAAGCGGTGCAGATGGCCCAATGCCTCAGACCCGTGAACACATCCTGTTGGCCCGTCAGGTAAACGTTCCTGCTATTGTTGTTTTTATGAATAAATGCGACATGGTCGATGATGAAGAAATCCTTGATCTGGTTGAATTGGAAATTAGAGAATTATTAACCGAATACGGTTTCCCTGGAGATGAAATTCCTGTGGTTCGCGGAAGTGCTTTACAGAGCATGGAAAGTGATGGTACCGTAGCTGGAAGCCCCTGGAACCAGAAAATTATCGACTTGATGGATGCTGTTGATGCTTATATTAAATTGCCCGAAAGACCTGTAGATAAAGAATTCTTGATGCCCATCGAAGATGTTTTTACCATTAGTGGTAGAGGTACAGTTGTTACCGGTAGGGTAGAAAGAGGAAAAGTAAAAGTTGGCGATGAAATCGAAATCGTCGGTATTACTGAAACAAAGAAAAAAATCGTAACAGGAGTAGAAATGTTCAAGAAACTCCTGGATGAAGGCCAAGCCGGAGATAATATCGGTGTATTGCTTCGTGGAACAGATCGTGAAGACGTGGAACGTGGAATGGTTCTTGCAAAAGTTGGAAGCATTACTCCTCATACTAAGTTTAACGCTGAAGTATACGTTTTAAGCAAAGATGAAGGCGGACGTCATACCCCGTTTGTAACAGGTTATCGTCCCCAGTTCTTCTTCCGTACAACTGATGTTACCGGTTCAGTCCAATTATCACAGGGAGTCGAAATGGTCATGCCTGGAGACAATTCCACTTTTACCATTGAATTGATCACCCCGATCGCTATGGAAAAAGGATTGAAATTTGCAATTAGAGAAGGCGGGCGAACCATCGGAGCAGGTTCTGTTACCGATATTTTAGAGTAAAAAACAAGGAGAATATCGTTTAATGGCTACAAAAATTAGGATAAAGTTAAAATCGTTTGACAGCCGGATATTGGATAAGTCTTCTGCAGAAATCGTTGTAAAAGCGAAACGTACCGGAGCAAAAGTGGCAGGCCCTATCCCAATCCCAACCCGGATTGAAAGATTCTGTGTTTTACGGTCGCCTCATGTGGATAAAAAATCCCGTGAACATTTCGAGCGCCGCACACACTGCCGGCTGATTGAAATCCTGGAACACAATGATGATACGATTGCCGAATTGAAAAAGATGGACTTACCTGCTGGAGTTGAAGTAGAAGTCAAATCAAATTAAAAGCGATAAGGTGAAGGAAATGATTCAAGGAATAATTGGAAAGAAAGTGGGAATGACCCAGATTTATGATGACGACGGTCGGGTTATTCCGGTAACTGTAATAAAAGCCGGTCCTTGCCTGGTAGTCCAGAAAAAGATAAAGCAGAACAATCCGTACTTGAAAGTTCAGATCGGACTGGTAGATGATAGAAAAGTTAAAAGTGTAAATAAGCCTCTTCAAGGACATTTTCAGAAAGCCAATGTACCTCCAACGAAAGTATTGAGTGAATTCTTGGTAGATGATGAAAATGTAAATGTGGGCGATTCCGTAAAAGTCGACATTTTCGAGGAAAAAGAAACGGTTAGCGTTTCCGGCGTTACAAAAGGAAAAGGTTTCCAGGGTGTAATGAAACGTTGGGGATTTTCCGGTGGACGAGCGACACATGGTTCTATGTTTCACAGAGCACCCGGTTCAATCGGACAGTGCGCATTTCCCAGTAAAGTAATCAAAGGGAAAAAGATGCCTGGCAGAATGGGCGGGAAACAGAAAACCGTAAAAGGAATTTACGTCGTAAAAGTCGATGTAGATAAAAACATGTTGATGCTGAGGGGCGCAGTACCCGGCTACAATGGAAACTATGTGTATATTCGGAAGGAATCCTTTAAAAGGAGATAGAAATGCTTAAAGTAAAGGTTAAGAATATGCAGAGCCAGGATGTTAGTGAGCTTGAACTTCCTGAAGAAATTTTCGATTATCCCTTAAACGAGCATTTAATATATGAAGCTGTAAAAAATTACAACGCCAATCAACGTCAAGGGACTGTTGCAACCAAAACAAGAGGTAAAGTTTCAGGAAGTGGACGGAAACTTTGGAGACAAAAAGGAACCGGAAGGGCAAGAGTCGGTTCGATTCGTACTCCTTTGTGGAAAGGCGGCGGAATTTCATTCGGCCCTCAACCCAGAGACTATTCATATAAAATGCCCAGGAGAGCAAAACAGAATGCTTTAAAATCCGTACTCTCCGATAAATTCAGGAATGCTCGCATCCTGTTCGTAGATGATATGAATGTGAGTTCTGTAAAAACCAGGGATACTATTTCAATGTTGAAAAATTTCAACATCGATAAGTTGTTGATTGTGGATAAAAAGGAAAATTCCAAATTAAACTTGTCCACTCGGAATATTCCACATGTCAAAATGATTGATTTTACTGAAATCAATGTATATGACTCGTTAAAATATAATTATATTATGTTTTCCGTGGATGCAGTGAAACAGTTGCTGGAGGTATTGACCAAATGAAACAAAAAAACTCCGATATTATAATTGCACCGTTGGTCACGGAAAAATCCACAGATCTTAAAGATAAAAATCGTTTATTGTGTTTCCAGGTCAGTAAGGATGCCAATAAGATCTCCATTAAAAATGCAGTTGAAAAACTCTTTAAGACAAAAGTGGAATCTGTGAGAGTAATGAATTTCCTGGGCAAAGAAAAACGCTATGGCAAATATTCGGGTTACCGTCCGTCCTGGAAAAAGGCATATGTTAAACTGAAAAAAGACGTGAAAATGATCGATTATGTCGAGGTAGTATAATGGGAATCAAAACATATAAACCAACCACACCCGGTCAAAGAGGGAAAACAGGTTATACTTTCGATGAGTTAACCACAGATAAGCCCTATAAGAAATTAGTAGAAACGATAAAGAAATCGGGAGGGCGGAACAATATCGGTCATATCACTATTCGCTTCCGTGGCGGCGGTCATAAGAGAAAATATCGTATTATCGATTTCAAACGCGATAAATTCGAAGTGCCTGGAATAGTAGAAACAATAGAATATGATCCCAATAGAACTGCTCGAATTGCTTTAATAAAGTATTCAGACGGCGAAAGAAGATACATTCTCGCTCCGTTGGGACTTGGCGTCGGAGATTCGATAATTTCAACCCAAAAAGAAGCGGACATACTCCCCGGTAATGCATTGTTATTAAAACATATTCCCGTAGGTACGACAATTCATAACATTGAATTTTCCATTGGCCGAGGCGGTCAGATTGCACGAACTGCCGGAGCAGCAGCGACTCTAATGGCAAAGGAAGGTAGATATGGTTTAATCAAAATGCCTTCCGGTGAATTGCGGAAAGTAATTCTGGAATGTCGGGCAACAATCGGACAGATTGGAAATGTCGAACATAATAATATATCTGTCGGAAAAGCCGGACGTACCCGTTGGCAAGGAAAACGTCCCCATGTAAGAGGAACGGTAATGAACCCCATTGACCATCCGCACGGCGGTGGTGAAGGTAAAACGAAAGGTGGACGTATTCCAGTCACACCTTGGGGTAAACCAACCAAAGGATATAAAACCAGAAAAAATAAACGAACTAAAAATTTTATTGTTAAAAGGAGAACGTAGTTAAATGGGACGCTCAATAAAAAAAGGTGTTTATGTCGAAGAAAAGTTGGTAAAGAAAGTTCTGGACGCCAAAAGAAATAATAAACGGGAAGTTATCAAGACCTGGTCCCGTAGATCGACTGTGATTCCGGAAATGGTAGGCATGACCCTGGCTGTCCACAATGGAAAGAAGTTCATCCCGGTTTTTGTTACGGAAAATATGGTTGGTTACAAGTTGGGTGACTTTTCCTTAACACGGACTTATAAAGGTCATACTTCAAAAGGAACAAAATAGGAGGAATCGACATGGCATACGTAGCTGTTGCGAAAGCAAAATATGCAAAGATGGCTCCCAGGAAAACGCGCCTGGCAGCTGATATGATCCGGGGAAAAGATGCCGGTGAAGCACGAACGATCTTACGGTTTTCTAAAAAGAAAAAAGCAGCGTTGCTTATTATGAGAGTCTTGGATTCCGCTATTGCAAATGCGCAAGTCAAACATCCCAATATTGACGTTGACCATTTATACGTCTCGCGGATTTATGTGGATAAAGCGCCGTATTTAAAACGATTCAGGACAGCACCTCGTGGACGAGGTATGGCTATACTAAAACGATATTGTCATATTACCATTGAATTAGGTGAAAGAGAGGAAAAATAATGGGTCAAAAAACACATCCATATGGATTTAGATTAGGTTTTAACAAAGGGTGGCTTTCTTTATGGTACTCTAAAGGAAGGACCTATGCTGATCTGTTTCACACCGATATTCAGATCCGGAAGCTCATCAAAGAAAAATACAAACATGCAGGAATTGCATCGATCGAGGTAAAGCGGATATCCGATACCATTCGTGTTCAGATCAATACCGCCAGACCGGGAATAATAATCGGTAAAGGCGGATCCGGAGTACAACAAATAAAAAAGCTACTTAAGGATTTTACCGGAATGGCAGCAGAAAAGATTTTGGTTGATGTCATTGAAATTAAATATCCCGAAATCGTTGCCCAGTTAATCGCAGAAGGAATTGCTTATCAGATTGAGCGTCGTATATCATTCCGACGTGCAATGAGAAAAGCAGTTGATTCATCGATTCGAGCAGGCGCTATCGGTATTAAAATTCGCGTATCCGGAAGATTGGGCGGAGCAGAAATTGCTCGTGCTGAATGGTATCTGGTTGGGAAATTACCGCTACAGACACTCAAAGCTGACATCGATTATGGTTTTACTGAAGCTTTTACCGATTATGGACAAATTGGAATCAAAGTATGGGTATATGTTAGCGATAAAAATAAAGAACGTTTTAAAAGGCAAGAACCTGAACTCGTGCGTGCTCATGAACATGAAGGAGAATAGACCATGTTAATGCCCAATAAAGTAAAATTCAGGAAAGCCCAAAGAGGCAAACGACGTGGGGTTGCCACGAAAGGTAATACTCTTGTTTTCGGGGATTACGGATTGCAGTCTATGGAAAATACGTGGGTTACCGCCCGGCAGATAGAAGCGGGAAGAGTCGCAATAAACAGGTTCTGCAAACGTGGTGGGAAACTCTGGATACGGTTATTTCCATGGAAACCTGTTACCGATAAACCCGTTGAAGTTAGAATGGGAAAAGGTAAAGGCGACCCGGAATACTGGGTGGATGTCGTAAGACGCGGGCGTATTATTTTTGAATTGGAAGGCGTTACTGAGGCCATTGCCAAAGAAGCCATGCGCCTGGCCCAGCAAAAATTCGGTTTTAAAACCCGCTTTATTTCACGCCATAAATAGGATGAGTAAGGAGCAATGAAATGAAGGCAAAAGAAATCAGGTCGTTGACCGAAAGTGAAATCGAATCGAAACTCGCTGAACTTCAAGATAAATTTTTTAAACAGCGTATTCAAAAATCGCTGGGTCAAGCAGAGAATCCACATAAAATTAGAGATACCAGGAAAGATATTGCCAGGTTACTCACAATTTTAGCAGAAAAAAAGAGGACGAACGATGGAGAATCAAAACAATCAGGAAATGAAAACCAGAAAAAAGGTTGAAACCATATTAACCGGGGAAGTTTTCTCCGCAAAAGGGGATAAAACCATTTCGGTATATGTCGAACGCATCTTCCAGCACAATACATATAAGAAAATTGTGCGAAAAAAGGTGAAATACCTGGTGCACGATGAAAAGAATGAATGCAAACCCGGGGATAAGGTAAAAATTAGACTGGTACGCCCCATCAGTAAACGGAAACGCTGGTTAGTGATGGATATACTGCAAAAGGCCCTGGCAAAAGAAACTAGTGTGGAGGTGCCCAAATGATTCAAATGCAAACCCGTTTAAAGGTAGCAGATAATTCCGGCGCCAAAGAAATTATGTACATCCGTGCCATTGGCGGTGCAGTCGGTCGTATCGCACAGGTTGGCGAAACATTTTCCGCCAGTGTTAAAGTCGCCGAACCCAACTCAAAAATAAAAAAAGGAGCGGTTGTCAAAGCTGTAGTCGTGAGAACAAGAAAGGAAATCCGCAGAAAAGACGGTTCCTATATCCGATTTTCCGATAACGCAGCCGTAATCATCGACAACCAGGGCGAGCCCATCGGTACCCGTGTATTCGGACCGGTTGCACGCGAATTGAGAGAAAAAAAATTTATGAAGATTATCTCTCTGGCTCCTGAAGTGATTTGATGAAAAAGGGAAATTAAAATGGATAATAATACGGTCAAAAATTTGAAATTGAAAAAAGACGACCAGGTGATAGTGGTTCGGGGTAATCGCAAAGAACGTGGTAAAATCGGAAAGATAATACGTATTATCCCGGAAAAGAAGCGCTTGATTGTGGAAAAAGTGCATATGATTAAAGAATACGTCCGCTCCAATCCGCAGAAAAATATCCAGGGCGGGATCGTCGATCGCGAAGGTTCTATTCCTCTTGCAAGTGTTCAATTCTATTGCAAAGAATGTGAAGCTGGAGTCCGAGTCGGCTATAAAGTGGTCGAAGATTCAAAACACCGTATCTGTAAAAAGTGCGGCGTAGTATTGGATTGATCAGGAGTAAATAATGAGCCGATTATATGAGAAATATAAAAACACAATCAAGGATGAACTCAAAAAAGAGTTGAACTTGAAAAATGTTATGATGGTTCCGCGATTAGAAAAAATCGTTATTAATTCAGGTGTAGGTGAAGCCACCCAGAATATCAAAGTATTGGATAAGGTTGCTGAGGAACTCGGTGATATCACGGGACAAAAACCTTCTATCCGTCGTGCAAAAAAATCTATCGCTGCTTTCCGTTTAAGATCCGGTATGGCGGTAGGTGCAACGGTTACTCTTCGAGGACCGAAAATGTACGAATTCCTGGATCGTCTGGTGTCTATCGTTATGCCTCGTATTAAAGATTTTCGCGGTGTTTCTCCCAGGTCTTTTGACGGAAAAGGCAATTATTCGATAGCCATCAAAGATCAGTTGGTATTTCCTGAAATACATTATAATAAAGTGGAAAAGGTCAAAGGAATGAATATTACATTCGTGACTTCCGCCAAAACAGACGCTATGGGCCGTGCCCTGTTAACACACCTGGGAATGCCCTTTAGACAATAGGAGGATTACTTTGGCGAAAACATCAACCATTGCAAAATCAAAAAAGTTTAGGAAATTTAAAATCAGGCAACGTATTCGGTGTAGGATTTGTGGAAGACCTCGCGCCGTATTTCGGAAATTCGATTTATGCAGATTATGTTTCAGGGAATTATCGTTAAGAGGAGAAATACCTGGTGTCACCAAGGCATCCTGGTAAATAGAGTTAGGAGCAGCAGAAAATGAGTCATACGGATCCTATAGCAGATATGTTAACACGCATTAACAATGCGGTAATGGCCGAAAAAAAAGACGTATTGATTCCGCTATCCGGAATTAAACGCGAAATCGCCCAGGTATTGAAACGGGAAGGTTATATTGCTGATTATAAAGTCGATAAAGCAGAATTCCCCCCTCACATGACGATTGAATTGAAATATAATGGCCCGAAAGAAAATGTAATTTCCGGGATTAAACGAATTTCCAAACCCGGACGCCGAGTTTATGTCGGTGTCGAAGAAATACCAAAAGTATTGGGCGGATTAGGTATTGCTGTTATCTCCACTTCTAAAGGGATACTGACAGGCAAAGAATGTGAACGGCACAATATTGGCGGCGAAGTCCTCTTGCATGTTTGGTAATGGAACAGCAGTGTTGTACAATAGATAGGAGGAATTATGTCACGAAAGGCATCAAAACCCATTGAATTGGATAAAACGGTTAAAATAGAAATTAAAGATAATACCGCCCATATCAGCGGACCCAAAGGCCAATTATCAGTGGAGATGAAAGATGGGGTCGATGTAAAAATCGAAGACCTGAAAGTCTATGTCTCCAGAAAAGATGATATGTATAAGCCCTATCAAGGTCTGGTATGGAGTTTACTTAATAATGCTGTTATTGGTGTTACCAAGGGCTTTTCAAAAACCATGCAAGTTGTCGGAAAAGGTTGGAGATCAGGGGTTAAGGATAATATCATTAACCTTCAGGTCGGGTATTCTCACCCCGTAGATTATAAACTCCCACAAGGAGTTTCCGCTACTCAAAAGAACCCGGGCGAATTCACTCTCCATTCTCACGATAAACAATTGCTGGGGCAGGTATGTGCCAATATTCAGGCAATCCGTCCGGTCGAACCTTATAAACTAAAAGGTATCAGGATTGAAGGACAGTACCTGAGACAAAAAGTCAGAAAGGCAGCAGGCGTATAGGTTAAGGAGTAATGCATGATTACACCAAAAGACGAGATTAAAAAGAAAAGGAAAGTACGGTTAAGAAGATCTATCCGAAAAGATTTAAACGGTACACCGGAAAGACCCAGAATGATTGTCGTTCGTACCAATAAATATATCTATTCCCAGGTCGTCGATGATTTTAACGGGAATGTTCTGGCTGCCGCTTCGACGCTTGAGAAAGAAGTTCGGGCACAGCTTAAGAGCACCAAAGATAAAGAGGCCGCGAAATTGATTGGAAAAATCATTGCGGAACGGCTCAAAGAAAAGAAAATCGAGAGAGTTGTTTTTGATCGCAATGTCTATTCCTTTACGGGGCGAGTGAAAATTTTTGCAGATTCTGCAAGAGAAAATGGAATTATTTTCTAGAAGGAGTGAAACGTGACGGAATTAGAAAACGAAAATATCGAGACTTTTGAGGAAGAAGTAATTTCCATTCGTCGTGTTACGAAAGTAGTTAAAGGTGGAAAGAACCTCAGGTTTTCAGCCGCAGTCGTAGTTGGCGATAAAAAAGGTCGTGTTGGCCTTGGCAAAGGAAAGGCTCGGGAAGTACCTCTGGCAATTAAAAAAGCTGTAGCTAATGCAAAGAAAAACATGGTCAACGTCCCTATTTTAAAAGATACGATTCCTTACTATACTCTGGGAAAATACGGCGCATCACGGGTAGTATTACGTCCTGCTTCTCCCGGAACCGGTGTTATTGCTGGTGGAGCTGTTCGTGTCATTATCGAACTTGCCGGGATTAAAAATATTTTGACTAAGAGTTTAAGGAGCAAAAATGCGTTCACTGTTGCTCGTGCTACCATCGATGGTCTGAAAGGATTGAAAAACCCCGATTATATCCGTGTGAAAAGAGGCATTCGCGAGGAGGACTTATGGCAGTAAATAACGAAACGGATTTTCCGTTGATTAAAATAAAATTGGTCAGAAGCCTGATCGGGAGAACCCAGAAACAACGGGCTATTGTTAAAGGTCTTGGACTACGGAAGATTAATTCTGAAGTTATCCGTGAAAAACGCCCTGAAATTTTGGGAATGATTGCAAAAGTAAATTTCTTACTGGAATGCAAGGATATGGAGGTCGGACAATGATTACTCTGGCAAATTTGAAACCAGCAGAAGGCGCTATTAAAAAGAAAAAACGCGTCGGTAGAGGTCCTGGATCCGGTAATGGTAAAACTGCCGGACGCGGGATGAATGGTCAACGCTCCAGAAGTGGATATTCAAAAATGGCAGGATTTGAAGGCGGTCAGATGCCACTGGTTAGAAGAATCCCTAAACGTGGCTTCACAAATATTTTCAAAAAACAATATAATATTATCAATCTTGACGTAATCGAAAAATCAGGACTTGATGAAATCAAAGTCGAAGATTTTTTTGAAAATAAGCTGGCGAAAGACAGTCATGCTATGATCAAAATCCTGGGTAATGGTTCAATTACTCGGAAAGTCCATGTGCATGCTCACAAATTCTCTAAAGCGGCTATTGAAAAAATTAAACAGGCTGGCGGAGAAATTACTGTTCTTTAAGGAGAAGAAAATTGATAAAGTTTTTTAGGAACATCTTCATTATCCCGGAGTTGCGAAAGCGTGTTATATTCACACTGCTGTTGCTGGCTGTATACCGGATGGGGTCTCAAATAGTTAACCCCGGTATCAATGTCGAAGTTTTGGAGAATCTTTTCGCCCAGAACAAAGATAACATATTCGGCTTTATCGATATGTTTTCCGGTCAAAATCTGGGACGAATGACGATTTTTGCCTTGGGGATCATGCCTTATATCAGCGCCTCGATCATCCTCCAATTGCTTCAAGTAGTGTGGCCTTACCTTGAACGTATTTCAAAGGAAGGCGAATTGGGAAAGAAAAAAATCACCCAATATACCCGCTACGGTACTGTGTTTATTGCTATTATCCAGGCATTTACCATTGCATTGTTCCTGGAACGGTTAACCCCCAGAGGATACCCCGTTGTAACCACGCCCGGTTGGGGATTTAAAATTCTAACGATTTTAACTCTTACTACGGGTACAATATTCTTAATGTGGTTAGGTGAACAAATCAGTCAACGTGGAATTGGAAATGGAATTTCATTAATCATTTATGCCGGAATAGTAGTTGGTTTAGTCCCTGCGATTTATCATACAAGCCAGGGAATGAGTACCGGAGAAATGGATATTATTAAAATCCTAATCTTACTGGCGATTATTTTAGCCGTCATTGCATTCATTTGCTATGTGGAAATGGGACAACGTCGAATCCCGGTTTCGTATGCAAAACGAATCCAGGGACGCCGTATGATGGGGGGACAGAGTACATTTCTCCCTTTAAAGGTTAATACCGGTGGAGTCATACCCATTATTTTTGCCTCCTCTGTTATTGTTTTTCCTTCAACCATTGCGTCTATGTTCCATCATCCTATTGCAGATTCCATCAAAATGATGTTTGGTTATGGAATGCCTTTATATAATTTATTGTATATTGTCAGTATAATCTTTTTTACATATTTCTATGTATCTATCATTTTTAATCCTCAGGATGTCTCTGATAATCTTAAGAAATATGGCGGATTTATTCCAGGAATTAGAGCCGGAAAAAACACCGCAGATTATATCGATGAAGTATTATCAAAAATAACATTTATCGGCGCTATTTACCTTGTAATAGTGGCATTAATTCCTACTTTCCTAATGGGTGGTCTTAAATTGGGAACACTCCCCTGGATTGGAGATTGGATTGAAGCTAATTTACCATTTTTAAATGATGGATTGGGAGTTCAATTCTTTTTTGGTGGTACATCCATCTTGATCGTTGTCGGTGTTGCTATGGACACGGTTCAACAAGTTGAAGCCCAGGTTACAATGCGTAACTACGAATCTTTCACTAAAAAAGGTAAGGTACGAGGACGTAGAGGATAATGATGAAACGTGTTATCCTGTTTGGAGCACCCGGATCGGGAAAAGGGACTCAGGCTGAAGCCATAGAAAAACGATTCGGGTATGTAAAAGTATCCACAGGGGACTTGATCCGCGCTGAGGTTAGAATGCAATCTAAGATCGGCTTAGAGGTAAAAGCAACTATTGATAAAGGTGAACTTATTCCGGATCATGTAATTCTGGGTTTATTAAAAAAACGCTTGCAGAAGGATGACATATTAAATGGATATATTGTGGATGGTTTTCCCAGGACATTGGCTCAGGCAATTGAATTATCTCAGATGAAAGTTGATAGTGAAATTGCTATATATCTAAAAATCGGGAACGAAAGTGTAATTGTTCAACGATTACTTTCCCGGTTGACGTGCCCTAGATGTAATGCTATATTTAGCATGATTAATAACCCTCCGAAGGTAGAAGGTGTTTGCGATTCATGTGGAATAGCACTTCGTCAGCGTACAGATGATAATGCGGAAACCATCCGAAACCGGATCAGTATATATCGAGAGCAAACCAAACCTGTTATTTCTTATTATAGGGAAAAAGGAATGCTTATGGAAATCGATGCTTCACTTCCTGTAGAATCGGTCTTTAAACAAATCGAAGAGATACTTTAATGATTATTATTAAGACGAATGAAGAAATAAAAATCATGCGGGAAGCCAATCGAATCATCGCTGTCATACTGGCGGAAATCGAAGATATGATTACGCCTGGTATAAATACTTATGAACTGGATCAATGGGCTGAAAAACGTATTGTAGGGTTTAATGCTAAACCGGCTTTTAAAGGATATATTTCCGGAAACCGGATTTTCCCTGCAACGTTGTGTACTTCTATTAATGAAGAAGTCGTTCATGGGATTCCATCACGTAATAGAGTATTGAAAGATGGCGATATTATTGGTATCGATGTGGGTTGCATTTTTAAAGGATATTACGGTGACGGTGCATATACTTACCCAGTTGGCCAAGTATCAGAACAAGCTAGGCAGTTAATGGATACCTGCCATAAAGCTCTTTATGTCGGAATAGAGAAAGCAAGCAATGGAAACAGAGTTAGCGATATATCGAAAGCGATTGATCGATTTGTAACTCCGAAAGGTTATGGAATTGTACGCGATCTCACTGGCCATGGCGTAGGAAAAAATTTACATGAAGATCCCCAGATTTTAAATTATGACGATGGCGAAAAAGGGAAGAAATTAAAAGAAAATATGACTTTGGCTATCGAACCGATGATAAATTTGGGTACATATCGGGTAAAGACTCTGAGTGATAGTTGGACGGTTGTTACCGAAGACGGAAGCCTTTCAGCTCACTATGAACATACGATTGCAGTTACTGCGAACGGTCCCGAAATATTGACGAGGTTATGAAACAGTATGGCTGCAAAGGATAAAAATGTAATAGAAGTGAAAGGGACTGTAATTGAAACTTTACCTAATGCCTCATTCTTGGTTGAGTTGGAGCAAAATCACCACCGCGTTTTCGCTCATCCCTCCGGCAGAATGAGACGCAATAATATACGAATTTTACCTGGTGATAAAATTTTAATGGAGATTTCTCCATATGATATCACCCGGGGACGAATTGTTTACCGGTTTAAATAGACTATGTTATACGAATTGAGCAGGAGGTTCTCGTGAAAGTAAGAGCATCGGTTAAGCGTATTTGTAATAAGTGTAAGGTGATTAAAAGAAAAGGCGTTGTTAGGGTAATTTGTAAGGACCCGAAACATAAACAACGTCAAGGATAATAAAATGACGAAGAAAAGGAATCTATAAAAGGAGGTCATTTTGGCAAGAATAGCAGGTGTTGAAATACCCAGCAATAAACGGGTCGAAATCGGATTAACCTATATCTTCGGGATCGGTCGCGCAAAATCCAGGAAGATATTGGATTTGGTTAAAGTTGATCTAAATAAGACAGTAAAGAACTTAAGCCCGGATGAAGTGGCACGAATTCGAAAACATATCGAAGCCAGTGAAGTCGTAGAAGGCGATTTAAGAAAACAGGTCAGTCAGGATATAAAACGGTTGATGGATATCAATTGTTTTAGAGGAAAAAGACATAAAATGGGACTCCCTGTGAGAGGACAACGAACTAAAACGAATGCCCGCACTCGTAAAGGGCCGCGATGTTCTCGACGAGTG
>JAKAGC010000529.1 GCA_021817755.1 Acidobacteriota bacterium
ACCCCTCCTGATTTTGTTAATCGTAGAATTGTCACCCTAAAGAGAGTCGCAATCACTAAAATTTTGAAATTCAACTTGACATCCTTCTTAGTTTTTGGTAATATAATATGGTTAGAATTTATATACTGTTTCAAAGGCGTAATCCCTTAACGTCTTATCATAGGAAGAATAAAAAATATCATTATTACCAAATCTCAGGAGGTCTATATGTATATTTCTATTCTCTTAGAAATTTTTCTCTCCACTCGAAAGTTCACACATATAAACCTCAAATCAATTGATATGTCTATATGTGCATATAAATACGGGTAATTGCCCTCAACCAACCAAACCCCATAATAAAGGAGGAATAACCCATGAAAGAACTTAAGAGTTTAAACATCAAATCAGGCACCCTCGGTAAAGCAGCTTTAAAGAAACTCTTCGCCGGTCAAACAGCTACAACCAAAACTTCTGATTCAGGAAAAGGCGATCCGTCTTACGGTGGAGTCAATTCCGGTCAGCCCAATGGCGTATGTGTTTGCGCTTGCAGATGCTCCGAAACAATCACTCCGGATCAGCCCTACACTCCCATTGATATTCCCACTACAGTGATCTTTAAATAACCCTGTAATTACTCTTTATTTAGAAGAGTAAGGTTTCAAAGTACAAGATTACCTTAAATAAGAACTGGTGATACCCTTCTATATGCACATATAGACTCTTTTTTCTATACTATATTTAACATTATAATAATCGGCAGGTATTAATTATGAAATTACAAATTGATGAAAATAAAATTTACCGTGCTTCACAGGCAGCGGTTATACATGATTTAGGTAATGAAAATTTTGCGATCTGGAATCGTTATTTACCTTCTGTTGTTTATTTAAACGCAGATGGAATTAAATTTTTCAAATTCCTCGAAACCAATAGTTTCCCTTATAAAAAATTCAGAGGATTCAAACGTACGTTTCGTAAGCTCATCCAGGCCAATCTCGTCTATTCTCACCAGAATGATCCTTACAAAAATGAATTCCTGGAAGGCACATCCCAGTGTATGCATAATATCCATGAATCTATGGAATTACAAAAAAAGGAACGACTCCCCTATATTTCTTTTTCCATTTTTAATCAGAATTGCAATATGAAGTGTCCATACTGCATTGTTTCTTATATCAAATCAAATCGCGGAAAACTCGTTAAACGTACCCCGCAAGATAAACTCGCCAATCTTAAAAAAATTATCGATAAAGTTTTTCATTGTTATCAAACGGAAAAGGATCAACCCATCCGAATGATGCTTAATGGTGGGGAAATACTCCTCGAGTGGGATGTTATCAAAGAAGCAATCCTTTATATGAAAGCCACCTATCCCAAAGCTGATATTGAACTCAATATCAATACCAATGCCACTCTCATGACTCATGAAATTGCCCAATTTTTGGTGGACCAAAATTTCAGTACCATTGGAGTCAGCTTTGATGGGTACAAGGAAACTCATAATCAAACCCGTACTTATCATAATGGAAAAGAAACTTTTGATCATGTTTTAAAGGGCGTTGAGATATTAAATCAACATCTACCCAAACCTCTTCCAATGTTTCAGGGTACATTGACCGGTGATCATGAGCTCGATATTGAAAAACTCATGGAAATGAAAAACCATAACTTCGATCATGCCCGTCTAGGTGTCAATCTATTAGGTATCAGCACACAGGAAGCAAAGAAAATGGCAGATTTGCATTTCCAAATTGCTTTACGTTCTACTCAAACCGGATGGAGCGTTATGGATGATTTTTTTAAATCCTATCACTCTATACTCTCCGCAGAAACCCATAGAAAGCGCTTTACTTTCTTTTGCCGCGGTTTTACTGACCTTGCAGGTAAAAGTTTTTATTATAATATCGACACCGAGCAAGTTAATATCCTTTGTCATTATGTTACAGACACCCAGTTAACCCTTGATGAAATTGACGGAGATATTTATCATCCCCTAATATTCGAGAAAGGATATAATTACCTTCAAAAACGGCTCGAAGTATTTAAAGAGAATTGCACAGATTGTATTATTGCAGGAATTTGCCGCGGTGGCTGTATTCTAAGCGGTATTGATCCCTTTAATAAAATGAATCCTGCTGCATGCCTCTTCCTTAAAGAAACATGGAAGCAGTATCTTTCATATGCCTTTGATGAAAATAAGGAGAGACTTTTAAAATAAATCCATATCTCAAAAACTTATGATAGAGTAAACCCATTCGATGTATTTATTCGCTTACATACAAATAATAATATAACGTTGATTTGTATTGGATTCTACCACTATAATAATTTAAATTAAAAGAATTATCTCCCAAGACACATATAGCCTACTTAATTGATTTCATTTATAATAACCCTTAAAATCTGATTTAGTTCGTTTACCCCTTAAAAACTAATATTTGACATTCCCAATAAGGTAAAGTAAAATTTAACAGGGAAATACCATTAGAGAATGAGTGAAATAAGAGATCCAATTTATGGTTTTATCATACCTTCAAAGAAAGAGCTTAAAATAATCGATACCTTTTTGTTTCAGCGATTAAGACGAATTAAACAATTATCACTCGCTTACCTGGTTTACCCTGGTGCCCTCCATACCCGTTTCGACCATTCATTAGGCGTTTATCATGTCGCTTCAAAAATCGTAGATCAATTATTACCCGGAAGAGAAAATGAGGAGAATAGAGCAATCGTTCGTTATGCTGCATTATTGCACGATGTCGGGCATGGCCCCTTTTCTCATTCATCAGAACCCATTTTGAATAAGTTTTTTAAAAACAAAAATGTCGAAAAAGTTCATGAAGCAATTACTTTTGAGCTTATCCGGAATGATAAAGAAGTGAATCAAATATTAGGTTCCACAGAAATCGATCAAATAATTAATTTATTAAATGGAGATAATGTCAATTGCAGTATTATGAAAGAGATTATCTCAAGCCCTCTTGATGCGGATAAATTGGATTATCTTTTACGTGATAGTTATTTTTGCGGTGTAAAATATGGTGTTTTTGATTACCAACGACTTTTAAATACTCTCTATTATTATAAAGACCGACAGGATAAGCACATCGCTGTTAAGTACGATGGTGTTAATTCTCTCGAACAATTTATCCTGGCAAAGTATTATATGACCCAACAGGTTTATCGACATAAAGTACGAATGCTGACCGATTCAATGATTATCAGGGGATTGGAATTAGGTATTGAAGTTGACGAAATTCCCTTTCTGAAAAAACTCTTCTCCTACTCTCCTGATGACGAATATTTTAAAAACTACTTAAAATACTATGATGAAAAAGTGTTTAATGATATTTTGTCTTTTAAAAGTAAAGGAAAAGCATTTGAAATATTTAACCGTCTTCATCACCGTAATCTTTTTAAACGAATATTTTCAGAAAAACTAAAAGACACAGAGGCAAATCCTATTATTAAAGATAAACTCATACATATCGGGAAGAATGAAAAACTCAGAAAAAAAATCGAATCTTTAATTTCTCAGCTACTTATATCCCCACAAAACGATCAAGCCTATATTATCGCAAATACGTTTAAATTTAAATCTGTAAAAGAGATATCCAGGGGAAATAGTGAAGAAAAATTGATAATTTTAACTCCTGAAGGAATTCCAACTGATTTTCAAAACGAATCCAATTTATTCAATTCCATCAATCAATCCCTCAATGATGTCTATTTTGAAATTTATGCCCCTGTATCCTATGATTCACCATTTGAAAAAGAAAAATTATTACAAAAATATAAAATTGAAATCAATCGAATACTAAAAGACCTGGAGGAATAGAATGGAAGCACGACATTTACTCCTGATGATAATCGATATATGCGGTGGAAAAATAGAAAGTAAAACCAAACTTCACAAAATCGCTTATTTTGTTTCCATCAAATTAAATCAAAATTTTCAGTTCCA
>JAKAGC010000530.1 GCA_021817755.1 Acidobacteriota bacterium
TAATTACTTATGCAGTATCTTTTTAATAGTTTTAAAACCACTCTAAATTTTATTAATTTGTGTAAATTTGAGAAATTCCTTGTATAGAAATTGTTATTCATTTTTGATAATTTAAAATCCATTAATTTCTTTTTTTATTTTCATGCAAACCGGGATTGATAAATCAATTGGGTTGTGCTATTCTAAAGAGTACCGTTTTAGAAGAGGTTCTAAAATAAGAGGATTAAATCAGACTAGTGAGTGCGCGAAAAATTAGGAAGGGAAAAGATCTGTTAAAAATGGCTCCGCAATTTGACCAGGACCCCTCCGAATATTTTACACCCGAAAAATCCAATATTTATTTCCATCGCTCATACCGAAAATTAGAACAACATAGCATGTTCTATATCCTGCTCATATTCTTTCTGCTGATCGGAGTTGTTGATTTCCTGATTATTCTTTTTTTTTCACCTATTACTCATACCCTATGCTCAATTTCAAAAAAAGTACTATCTACTTCCATTCCCTCATCCCTCATCGAAATTGTACCCAAAGGTTTTGTTTATAATGATGTCTATATTTTAAGTCTACCCGGAAGATATCCATCACTTACCGTTTCTATTATTACTGCTATTATCTCTCTTATTATTCTCTACCTTGCAATCGCTAAAAAACGTGCAATAGAACCCAAGCAAGTCTGGTTTGTTTTTATTTTTTTTATTGTACTCGTTTCATCATTGTTTTTTATATTCTTTTCAGCATATTTTCCTTATGATCTTGAATTTTTTTCCGAAATGTATATTAAAACAGAAATAGGAATATGGATCGCTATACCTATCATAATGACAATCGCTCTTCTTCCTTTTCCAATCCCATTCCTCAGGAAATTCCTGGTTATAATTCTTACGCTTATTTATTCCGTTATATTTGCATGTGTCCGTTATATTGTGTTTTTATACTTGCTTCGTGTTCTTTCATATTTGTTCATGGCACTTATGTTTTTTATGTTAGGACCTTTCCTCGATTTTATTTACATTGTGGGAAGTTACTCGTTGTGTCTCACTTCAACAGCGATTCGAACCAATAAGGATTTGACTATATGGAACTGGTTGCGATAATTCTTCGGTCTTATACCATATTTGAAATAGTAATCATGCTTATATATACCATCCGCCATTTTGCATTTACCTACAATCGAATTTTCGGGGAACAACGGTTATATTACCAGGATATAGTCGATTCCGAGCTCGATTTTGTAACCGTTCTTGTACCCATGCATAATGAAGAAAAAGTCGCGCGTGGAGTTATGACACAATTGACGCAAATCTATTACCCCAAAGATAAATTCGAAGTCATCCCCATTAATGACCATTCAAGCGATAAAACCCGTGAAATCCTCGATGAATTCGCAAGTAAATTTCCATATATTAAACCCCTCCATAGAGATACCGGCGGACGTGGTAAACCACACGGATTAAACGATGCCATGAAGCTCGCGCAAGGAGATATTATCGTTGTTTTTGACGCCGATTATATGCCTTCGCGAGGAATAATTCGTGATATTGCCATATGTTTTAAAGATCAACAGGTCGGGGCGGTAATGGGCCGGGTGATACCCCAGAATACCCAAACCAATATGCTGACCCGGCTTCTCGACCTCGAACGTTCCGGGGGATACCAGGTCGACCAGCAGGCTCGGCACAATATGTCCCTTATCCCTCAATATGGAGGAACTGTCGGCGGTTTCCGTAAAGATGTTGCTGAATACCTGGGCGGTTTTAATCCTTACCTCCTAACTGAAGATACCGAGTTGACTTTTTTATTGTTTTTAAAGGGATGGAAAGTTGCATATGCCAATAAAGCGGAATGTTATGAAGAATCCCCAGAAGATTGGAGTGTACGTGCCCGGCAGATCACTCGCTGGTCAAGAGGCCATACTCAGGTCATGTTGAAATCTTTAATCCCCTTACTCAAAACAAAACACCTTAACTTTAAAGAAAAAGTCGACGGAGTATTACTTCTGCTCATCTACTTAATCCCTCTCATTATGATAATCGGGATTCCTGTTTCCCTTGCATTATTTTTCATGGGGCAAATGGATATATTTGATTTTGTATTTATTTTCATCCTCGTCGCCGCTTACAATTCCTTCGGGAATTTTGCACCCTTTTTCCAGATCGGTACTGCTTCTTTTATAGATGGTGCAACTCACCGGATAAAACTTTTACCCCTATTTTTTTTCTGTTTTCTTTTTAATGTGTTGTATATTTCAAAAGGATCAGGATCCGCATTCCTTGATGTCATTTTCAAACGAACCCCTGAATGGCAGAAAACTGCACGGTTCAGAAAAGAAGGATAAACATGGAACCACAGATAAATTCCATCATTTCGTGGCCCATTGTGTTCGCTATCCTGCTTTTTTTGATTATGATCCTAATTCCCTTCTTTATTGCTCTTCAAGAACTCTTCAAACCCAAAGATAATCAACCCTTGTATATCGATATGCTGCATCTTAAAGATCCCTTTTATTTCGGTAGTTCATTTAAAAAGATATTTTTCGACAGTATCAATCAGAATGGCTTCCCAGAAAATTGTTCCGAAATAAAACTGTCCAAGAAAGAGATCATCGATATCCGGGATTCCATCTCGCTTCCCCCCAAAACACGCATAAATAATTTGTTGTATGTACGCGGAGACATGAAAACTGGTGATAAATCCATTTTCTCTAAGGAAGTTTATGCCTCTGGCGAATGCACAATTGGAAATAAAAATGTATTACGTTCTCTCTATTCTGAGGAAGATATTCTGTTAGGAAGCCAGGTTAAAGTAGGCAGATGGGTATACAGTGAAAATAATATTTCCATTCAAACCGGCAGCCGGTTGGGGAGGAATGTCGCCTGCCGCGGACAACTCGCTTTAGGGCGAAATTGTAAGTATGCTTCCCTTTTTGGAAATCCCATTATCACGCTTAATGGTAGCGGAGAAATAGATGATACTCTTTATAAAGGAATTGAATACCCCGAAACACGACCATTAAAGAGGGATCTTGAATGGATCATATATAGAAAACATTTGTCTGTGAATTGTACTGATGATTGCGACAATGAAAATTCTCAATACAAACGTGATATCGAAACCCATTTCAAAGTTAATGGCTCCTATATCCGAACGCAACACTCCTCAATAATAGAACCCAATTTTATTTCCAGGAAAAATCTCGAAATTGGACGCAACAATATCATTTACGGGTGTATAAAGTGTTATAGAGATATTTCAATCGGGCGAGATACAATTGTATATGGGAATATTTTTGCAGAAGGCAATATTGAAATCAATGAAAACTGCATTTTACTCGGAAATGTTTTTTCCCAGGCCGGGATTTTTATTAAAAAAAATGTTAAAATTAGTAGGCCCGGATTTATTAAATCCGTTATCGGTAAGAAACGGGTGGAAATGGGTAAAGATGTCGTGATTTTCGGCTATGTATTAACCGAAGGAGAAGGTATTATCCATGGTTAAAGGAATATTGGGACTGGCGGTTATGGTGATGCTGGTTGCAGGGGTATCGTGTGGATCCAAGCAGGAAGAATTAGAGCACAGTGCTTTAAAAATTTTGAAGAATTATGGAAATGTGAATAAAGGAGCGAACCGTATATATCCTTATGAAATAAATATCATGGCTATCGATATGCTCAAGGAAAAGGATACCATTCATATCGCAGAATGCCAATATTATATTCAATGGTATTTAAGTCATCTTAATCCCTCCGATCGGTACGGATTAAGTGGCACCATTTATGAATACGATGCATTCCCCAATGGAGACGAAAAATCCACCAATGTATATACCTCTGTGGATGAAAGCGCCGCATCATTTATATTATTGATTCATCGTTTTTATAAGGTCTCCGGGTTTGAAAAAACTATTCGGCAGAATGCAAAAAAGATACAGGATATTGCTTATT
>JAKAGC010000531.1 GCA_021817755.1 Acidobacteriota bacterium
GGAGTACGAGATTTTGAAGAAGCTGTTAAAAATGAGTTATCATCATCGGAGCCTAATGTGAGTTTCGATGCTATAGCTGAATCTGTGCCTCAACGGGTCATCGACAGAGATGTGATCGATAGTATTGTTCATGCCATGTGTAATTGTCCCAATGGTGTAATACGAATGAGTGAACCGGATGGTAGCCTGGTGGATACGTCGTCAAACCTAGGAATCTTAAAAGCAGAAGAAGGAATTATTAAAATTGTAACATTTCAACGGAGTTTTGATAAACGTTTTATGAGTGAATTGGGAGCAAAAATAGGTCGAATTTTCGATTGGGCAGGAGCAACAGAAGTCAAGCATAAAACAATGTTTCCGATTTGGGTTCCGGATTGGGAGTCATCATTATTAAAAGAAATGCAAGAGATTTACCGGAGTTTATTTAAAAAAGATGCAGAAGTAAAGGTAATCCATGCCGGATTGGAATGTGGAGTATTTAAGTCTGTTTACCCTGACCTGGAAATGATATCGATTGGGCCTTCTATCTATTTTGCTCACTCACCTGAGGAACGGGTAAATATTGAATCAGTTGAGGAGTTCTGGAAATTTTTAAAGGAATCCTTAGTCCGAATCTGAGAAAAAGGATAAGACTTAAAAAGTTTATTTCAGGAAAAGAGAATTATTCGTTTTTGAAACTATTATAAATTGTTGAGGGGAAAATTGAAATAAATGAAGTAATCCGGAAATAGACTATAAGCCGGGTTCTGTCGAGAAGAATCATTTATCTGGGCGATTAATTGCTTAACCGCTCGAGCAGTTAACCCAAAAGCATTGGCCGGGCAAGCCTCAGACGCTTTTAATTAACCTTGCTCCGGATGGGGTTTACCTCAGTCACGAATGTCGCCATCCATGACGGTGAGCTCTTACCTCACCTTTTCACCGTTACTACGAAAAGGGTACATGACCGCTTCCGTGGCAGTCTATTCTCTGTGGTACTGTCCTTACCGGCAATTGAACCGGCAGTTCCTGTTAGGAACCATCCTGCCCTGCGGAGCCCGGACTTTCCTCCCCATTCATTTCTGAATGGAGCGATTCTTCATCTATTTCCGAATTACCGGGTAATATTATACCACCTGATTCGATTTTTTTATATAGATTACTTCTAGGTAAATCAATTTCTCTAGCTGTTCTGGCAATATTAAAATTATAATGCTTTAATTTTTCTTCGATAAAAAGTTTTTCCGAAATGGCTTTAAAATCTTTCCAGGTTTTTATATCGGAAAAAGAAAATGATGGATTCTTTATTTCTTCTTGCATATATTCGGGTAAATCGATTTCGTGGATGATGTTACCGGGACTCATAATTAATAATCTTTCGACTAAATTACGTAACTCTCTTACATTTCCTTTCCATTCATAATTTTTTAAAATCTCCATTACCCGGGGAGAAAAGTCTTTCTTCTTAAAATTGTTTTCCTCTGAAAAATAGTCCATGAAGTGTTCTACAAGGATAGGGATATCTTCTTTCCGTTCGCGTAGAGGAGGAGATTGTAGGGGAACAACATTTAAGCGGAAGAAGAGGTCCTCGCGAAATGTTCCTTTTTTGATTTCATCCTTCAGGTTTTTATTAGTTGCAGCAATGACGCGTACATCTATTTTACGAACTTCGGGGGAACCGACACGTTGGATTTCGCCTTCTTCGAGAACTCGTAGTACTTTAGCTTGAGCTTTAAGAGAGAGATCTCCAATTTCATCGAGGAAAATAGTTCCATTATGGGCATTATCGAATTTTCCTATTTTCTTTTCATAAGCACCGGTAAAGGAACCTTTTTCATGTCCAAAGAGTTCACTTTCGATGAGTTCATCCGGAATAGCGGCACAGTTTACTTGAACGAATTTCTTTTTACTGCGTGAAGAGGTGATATAAATGCTTCGTGCAATAAGTTCTTTACCGGTTCCACTTTCACCTGTGATTAATACAGTACTGTTGGTTTTTGAAACCCTGGCGATGATTTGTCGAAGCTCTTGCATTTTGGGTGAAGTTCCGATGAGTAGATATTTTTTTTCGGAGATAATTTTAAGAGTGTAGTTTTCTTTGAGGAGCATGACTTTTTCAGCAGCATTACGGACAGTTAGGATGAGTTTATCTCTGGCGAGTGGTTTTTCGAGAAAATCAAATGCACCGAGTTTTGAGGCTTCGACAGCTTCTTCTATACCGGAGTGACCGGAAATCATAATCACTTCTGTAAGGGGATTAATTTCTTTTAAATTTCTTAGGACTTCTATACCATTAAATCCCGGCATTTTTACATCAAGAAGCACTATATCGGGATTTATCGTTTTAAAGAGTTCTACTCCATCAAGGCCACTTGATGCAGTTTCGACTTTATAATTCTCATAAGTGAGAACCATTTTAATGGATTCCAGGATATTTTTTTCGTCATCAATAACTAGTATTTTAATGTCTTCCATGGGGTATATATACCAGATTAATCAGTATTTTTCAATATTGTAAGGAAGCAAAAATCATTTTATGACAATAGAAAATGATTATAGAGGGTTTCCGGGGGAGGAATCGGAAGTAGTAGCAGGAGTTTCAGTTGGAAGAGAATCTATGTTTGTTGACTCAGTGGAAGACGGCTCTGGTGGAAGGAAATAGTACAAGAGTAGGCTGATTCTACGGTTAATTGGACTGTATGGGTCTTTTGATATAGGGTGAGTATCGGCGAGTCCGGAGACACTGAGGAGGTGATTAGGGAGGAGTCCTAAGCGTTCGAGTTCTCTTCGAGCAGAAGATGCACGTTCGGTAGAGAGTTCCCAGTTTGTTTTCCCACTGGCTGAATATTGATGCGCATCGGTATGTCCTTCAATAGCGATCTTAACGCCCTCAATTTTAATTTTTTCCCAGATAACACCGATTATTTTTTTTGCCAGGGGGGTAAGTTCTGCGCTTCCGGCAGCAAACATGGGTAACCCTTCCTTATCGACAAGTTGAATGCGAATAGCTCCATCTTCTGTTACATCGATTAATACCTGGTCAGAGACATCATCTAATTTGGATTGCATTTCGTTTCGCCATTCAGATAGAACTTTTTTTGCTGTTTCAGAATTGTTCAAAATATTAATTTTTATGGGAACGGCATCCTTGTCTTTGGATTCGAACATGATATTGATTTTGTCGATTTCTTTCTTGATTTTGTCTTTTATATCTTTTTCGCCTTTCGTAATATCATAATCTTTGAAATAAGTAGCAATTCCGGCTTTATCTTGAAGATTTTTAGCGGTAACAAGCCACATGAGGAGAAAAAAAGCCATCATTGCAGTGACGAAGTCCGCATATGCAACTTTCCAGCTTCCACCGTGGTGGCCGCCGTGTTCTCCTTTCTTTACTTTTTTTATAACTACGCCTTGCCTTTCCATTTACGAATTTCTCCTTCAATTTCCTGGAATGTAGGTCTTCCATGAGTTGGTATTGCGCGTCGCCCAGCTTCTACAGCGAGCATGGGGTGAGTACCTTCTGCAAAGGCTACAAGTGCCATTTTAATGGCGATAAAAAAGACTTCTTCTTCGTGGACCTGGTGTTCAAGATAAGATGCGATTGGACCAACGAAACCGTAACACAGTAACACGCCAAGGAATGTTCCGACTAATGCAGCAGCAACTGTATGCCCGAGTACTTCAGGAGGTTCTGCAATTTTTCCCATGGCAAGAGTAACCCCAAGAACTGCTGCGACGATACCGAGTCCAGGGAGAGAGTCTGCTATTTTGGTAAGAATGGATGATGGATAAAGAGCTTCTTTGTGTTGAGTCTCGATATCGATTTCGATAAGGCTATCGAGCTGTGATGGGGCACCACCGGAAATTAAAATACGTAAGTTGTCGGTGATACATAATCTTATTTTTGTATAAACCATAATGAATGGAAATTTTTTAAAAATATCAGTTTTATCAGGTGCGTCGAT
>JAKAGC010000532.1 GCA_021817755.1 Acidobacteriota bacterium
CGATCTAGTCCATAAATTTGTTTTGAACATTCGCCGTGAAGTGGAAAAAATCAAACAACAGGTCCAGAATGTCGAATAACGCAAATCTCATTCCTTCTACTTCTCTAGATGAGAATATTGTCGTTGTTTCAGGCCCTTCCGGCAGTGGAAAAACCACATTGATTACCCGCTTGATGAAAGATCATCCCGAGCTTATCTTTTCTACTTCTCATACCACTCGTTCTATTCGTTCCGGTGAAAAAGATGGTGTGGACTATCATTTTGTATCAGTTGATTTATTCCGTCAAATGATTTCGCAGAATGCATTTGTTGAATGGGCCGATGTCTATGGAAATTTTTACGGAACAAGCTACATGGAGATCGAACGGAAACTCTCACCCAAACCATTAAATCCTGAGAATGCGGAAGAAAGTTTACCCGGGAAGACCCCCGTTTTACTTCTAGATATCGATGTTCAGGGTGCAAAAAATATAAAGAAGAAGTATCCCGGGGCCTTGTTTATCATGATTACCCCCCCTTCTCTTGATGAACTTCGCAGCCGTCTATTGGCACGGGAACAGAAAATTGACAGCCATATTGAAAACCGTTTACGAATTGCTAAAGATGAATTATCTTGCTTTGAATTATATCGATACATTGTTGTTAATGACAATATAGAAACTGCTTATGCGGTTTTGAATGCCATTTACACAGCTTCACGGAATACAGTTTATCATTATACCCCTTTCATGAAGCGATTACTTAATAATTAATACTATTCCAGGTTGAATGGATACCTGATTTAGTATCAATACCAGTAAATAAGGAGGTTGATAGTGAATATAATACTCGGTGTTACAGGTTCTATCAGCGCCTATAAAGCAGTTGACATTATGCGATTATTCCAGAAAAATGGTCATAATGTCCGTGTTATATTAACCCGGGCTGCTTTGGAGTTTATTCCCGCCCTTCCATTTGAAACGTTTTGTCCCGGTGAAGTATTTTCCGATCAGTTCGAGAAACACCAGGATCCATTAGTTCATATTCATTCTGCAAGGGACAACGATTTATTACTCATTGCTCCTGCCAGTGCCAATATTATCGGGAAAATGGCAAATGGCATCGCTGATGATTTGCTTTCTTCAACATATATTGCTTTCTATAAAAAAGTGGTTATCGCACCCGCTATGAATTCCTATATGCTCGATCATCCTGCTGTTCAGGAAAATTTGAAAAAACTTGCTGCACGCGGAACAGGTATCATCGATCCCCTTTTCGGCAGCCTTGCTTGCAAAACCGAAGGAAAGGGAAAACTCCCCGATCCACAGGATATTTTTGATTTAACCATTCGATTTGCTTCCGGTGTAATCAATGTTTAATCGCGTTATTATCACGTCAGGTCCTACTATTGAACCCATTGATCCCGTTCGATTTATTTCCAACCGTTCCTCCGGAAAAACAGGATTCCATCTTGCTAATGAAGCTTTAAAACGTAATATACCAGAAATCATATATATCACAGGTCCTTCTTGTTATATTCCCCAGGGTGTAAAATGCTTCCCAATTGAAACCGCTCTTGAAATGCAGCAGCATTTAAACACTTTTGGCCCTACAGCAGATGTTATTATCATGTCTGCTGCTGTTTCCGATTACCGCGTTGCGAAATATTCTCAATTAAAAATTAAAAAAGGACAGGATAATCTTGTATTGGAATTGATTAAAAATCCCGATCTACTCACAGAATTGGGGAAAAAGAAACCCACAGGTCAGATTCTTGTCGGATATGCTGCAGAAACTCACGATATATTCGAGAATGCACGAAAGAAATTTATCAATAAAAATCTGGATATGTTAGTGTTAAATGAAGTATCAGAGCAGAACCCTGCTTTTAATACCGATCATAACCAGGTTTATTTTCTTTTTGAAAAAGAAACCCGGAAGATCGAACGTTTGGATAAAACCCAGTTAGCATCTCTTATCTGGGACGAAATTGAAACACTTTCCGGGAACCGTAAGACCAATCACCCCGAATGTTGAGATAACAAATGAATCAATTGGTAGAAGTTTTGAAATTCTATAAAGAAATCGGCGCAGGTTTTATTGAAACCCGTACTCCCGATCCTCTTGGCGACATTGAAGAAATTAATCGCCTTATAATGACCTGTACCCGTTGCAGTCTCCATAAAACAAAAAAGAATTATGTCCCCGGTGAAGGACGAATGCGTCCCGATATCCTCTTTGTCGGTGAAGGACCAGGAGAAACGGAAGATAATTTCGGTAAACCGTTTATTGGAAATGCAGGGCAGTTGCTTGATAGGGTCATCGAACGAATGGGATACCGGCGAGAAGATATCTATATTGCCAATATCGTCAAATGCCGACCCCCTGGGAACCGGGAACCCTCAAGAGATGAAGCAGATGCATGCCTTCCTTATCTAATTCGCCAGATCGAAATCTTAAAGCCAAAAGTCATCGTTTGCCTCGGAAGAAGTGCTATGAATTTTCTCCTTAACTCTGAATATTCAATAATGGAAAAGAGAGGGCAATTATTCGATTTTAAAGGAATTCCTCTTATTCCCACCTTTCACCCTTCTTATATTCTTCATCAAAAAACAAAGGAAGCCACTTCCAAAGCCAAATGGGAAATGTGGGAAGATATGCAAAAGGTCCTCCAATTGATCGGAAAAAATTAGATGCAGGTCCAGGTTGCTGTTTCACTCAACATTTTTGCACAACTCACTTACAAATATGAAGGCGACCCTCAAACTCTCCCTATCGGAAGCCGTGTCCTTGTTCCTGTAGGCAATCGAATTACCCATGGCTGGGTAACAGCCACCCATACCGATTATAAAGGGAAAATAAAACCAATCACAGGCTTTGTACGTGATGGTTATATTCCGGATCCCGCATTTATGAACTTTATCTCCCAGGTTTCCACCCTTTATCTCACCTCTGCCGGACTTCTCCTCGATTATTCCCTCCCTCCTTCAAGAAAATCTACTACCAATCTTTATTTTTCAGTCGAAGACAAACTCCTTAAATTAAAAGATCATTCTCTTTCCCAATTACAGAAACTCGGAGGGCAGAAACCCATCGAATTCTTCTACAAATCAAAGCCACCTGCGGATTCATCATCTTCCACAGTTTCAACCCCTTCTATATTTGATAATTCCTCCCCACTCCATACGTTTCTAATCGACTATTCCCGCATCGATTATTACCAGCAGGTCATTAATAGAACTATAAAACAAGGACGTAGTGTTCTATTCGTTGTTCCCGACAATTTAACCACTTCTTATTGGGGAGACATTTTTCCCCATGCTCAAATATATAATTCCAGCCTTACTCCCAAAAAACGCGATTCTTTGTGGGAAGAATATTCCGCGGAAGGGAAAAACGGTCTAATTATCGGAGGATTATCCGCCGTTATGCTCCCTCTCCCCAATCTCGGAGCCATTATTTGTGATCGTACTGCATCCAACCTTTATAAACGAAACTATTTTACACCTTACCACATCGATGAGATTGCCCGTATAAGAGCACGGAATTTTCAAATTCCCCTTATTGAAGGTGATGCCTGTCATTCCGTTCGTGCTTATATGAACACTCAGCATGTCGAAATAGTCGATAATCGCTCTAAAGAGGCCGCCCCTTCTGTAGAGGTTCATAATATACCTCCTCGAACTCGTGGAATACCCGATATGTTTATCCAGATTGTACGAGATTCTTATAAAGAAAAAAAGAAAATCCTTGTCGTATCCAATAAAAAGGATAGTACCAACTTTCTATTCTGTCCCCAATGTAGTCTTATAATTCGTTGCCCTGTTTGTGGCGGATTTCCTATCGTCGATGAACAGTATGGTTTTACTTGTTCACACTGTAATAAAACATTTAGCGAATACAAGCAGTGTCCCAAGTGTTCCGGTGAATTAACCATTATTGAAAGCTTGA
>JAKAGC010000533.1 GCA_021817755.1 Acidobacteriota bacterium
AAACGTGTTATCATTACTCCGAAGTGCATTATTTAGATAACAATAATCAAACCACTTTAAGAATCCCGTAATCAAAACACCGAATATGATACTCCATGTTGAAATTATAAAATTATCACGATCCTTAATTGGGTAAACGTAGTGGTAAAGTTCCAATGCAAGAAAACCGGGAACAATATATAAAACTAAACCGATGATTGTTTCAATTGACATGTGCTATTTTTTTGAAGAATCTGCGGATTTAGAAGGAGTATCGGAAGCAGATTTGCTGGCTTTATTCCGAGGTTTTGGCCGGGGATTATCCTTGGCTGGATCAGGTCTAGTAAATACAAAATTTCTGCGAGAATCTTCATCGATTAAATATCTTTTTTTTTCTTCGGGCATTTTTCCTCCTTATTAAATTATAACATAAATATTGTTTTTTCATCGAATTATTAAACAAAAAAATTCGGAATTTATATACGGATTATACCTATTTGGTTGATTATTAAGCAGAGATATATAGAAAACTATCATAGAAATGACAAAAATTTATATCATCTAAAAATGAACATCGGCGAATTCTTGATTAAACGCTTATATAAGAGTATAATAAATCCGAGGAAAAAAAAGAAATATTTTTTGGATAGTAGAACAGGCAATGAAACGGAAACTAATATTCTCCTGGATGCCGGCTCCACTGTTTGCGATAATTGGCTATACGATTTCGGTTGTAGTGGTTGTCTTGTGCCTAAAATACATGACTCTCATAACTGCACCTATTTTTATCGCTTTAATAATCGCGTATCTTTTCAATCCGGTTGTGGATTATCTTGAAAAAAAATTCCGAATTCCAAGAGGAATAGGTGCTTCCTTATCGATGGCGCTTATTTTATTCGTTTTTTTCTTCTTAATAATGATCCTGTTTCCCTATATTGTGGATGAGATAAAAAAAGCGGCAGATCGTTTTCCTGAAACACTCAATCAGTTTTCCTTGAAAGCGAAAGCAGTTAGTGTATATATCACCAAGAACTTTTCAGAATTCGTCGGAAATTTCGATTTAGTCACTAAGTTCGAACAAATGGTTCGAGAAGGGCTTACCAGTATTTCAACTCTATTATCCGATGTTTTTTCGAATATTTATGGTATTCTTTTAACTACCTTGTATTTTGTATTTATCCCGCTGGTTTCTTTTTATTTTATAAAAGATTCCAGACAAATACAAAGATCTTTTTTCGGATTAATACCTCCACGTCATACGGATCATGTGATTCAAAAACTGGAAAAAATGAATAATATTCTATCATCATTTATTCGTGGACAGGCTATAGTGGTTTTAATTCTGGTCGTATTTTATTCGATCGGTTTAAGTTTGATCGGACTACCTTTCTCAATACTGATCGGAGTTATTTCCGGAATTGGCGATTTTATTCCCTATTTTGGCACTGTGATCGGCTTTATCTTATCAATGTTGATAGGCATTGCTCACTTCCCGACAGTTGAGCATCTATTGCTTGTGGTACTTGTTTTTTTTGTAGTAAAAGGAAGCGAAAATTGGTATTTCTATCCCAAAATAGTGGGAAAGGAAGTGGGTTTGCATTTCCTATGGGTTCTATTAGCTATCGTAATTTTTGGTAACCTGTTTGGTTTTTGGGGGTTGGTTGTTGCGATTCCCTCTGCGGCAGGATTCAAAATGCATATGAATGATCTAATCAAATATTATAAAAATTCTCTATATTATAAAAAGGAATAAACAATGCGACTGAATTTAAAACTATATTTACGGGAACATCTATTATCAGCCGGGATAACCGGAATTACAATCTGGCTTATCTTAATTCTTTTCCTCTCATTATATGCTTTCCCTGCGGACGAAACCGTCAAAAAAGTGCCTGTAGAAGATACTACAGGAAAAATGTTAAAGATTCTATTAGCGATCCCGGAATCGGCAAATACGATTACGCGGGAAGAATTTATTAATCCTACGACCCAAGAAGCAAAAGAAAAAATTTCCCGGCTTCTGGATGAAGCAGCGGAAATAGAGAAAGATCAAAATCATAAAAAATATCTTCGCTCTTTGAGTAAAGGCGTAGTAAAAAACCGCTTCTTCTGCCCAATAAAAGAGTGGCTCGAATTAAAAAATAATACAACGGAAATCCTTTTTGTCCCTACTATGCAATCTGAAGAAGATAAAAAAATGTTTAATACATTAATTTATACGAATGACCGGGAAGAGACTGAAAAAGTGAAAGAAATTACGAAGCAATTTAGCCGGATGGTAGAAAAATTACCTTCACGAAGTGCAGAACCGGTTTTTTATTCGATTCAACCACCTTTAATCAAAGTAGCCGGTTTGGAATATTCATCATTCCCGGCAGAAATCGGCACAGTATATCCAACGTTATCGATGGCCAATCGATTCCATTTCCCGGATTATTCCTTCCAGGTTCTACTATTTAAAAATATATCGGACGCTTATTGTAATCAAATTCTTGATCCGATTGCAAAACGCATACTTTCTATTGAAGGACTGGAAAATGATAAACCGATCATCACACCGGACTCTTTCTTTTATAATATGATTTTACACCGTGTCTCCCATCATATGGGGCAAATGTTCATGATGTCTTTCAACGATAAAAAAAACTATGAAAAAGAGTTAAAGTTACTATCTGAGTGGATGGGAGACGGCTTCCCAACTTATGAAGAATTAAAAGCACGAATACTTACAGCATATAATTTAAATACATTAAAAGATCAAAAACTAATAACCGAAGATAAACAAAAAGAATTGCTCACTGTATTTACCATTTCATTGATAGACAGAATAAGGATCACGGGGTTCAAATTGAATCCATCGAGCCGTGCAGCATTGGTAATTTTTAATTTCCTGGTAAAAAAAGGGGCTTTGAATTACAACGTAAATACAAAAAAGCTGTCACTGGTTTTCCCGGGAATAATAGATGCTATAAATGAATTGTCCGCCCTCACGATCACTCATAATACCGCCTATTATGATATGTTCAAAGACAATGTAATTATGTTGCCTGAAATCACTGAAATAATGGGACAGATTAAAGACATCCCTGTGAATATCGCCAAAAACAAAGGAATTATAAACAATACGGGAATAAAATAAAATGATAGACGACAGCCATAAACGGGTCCACGGAATGATCCAGGAAGTCGTAGTAACACGACAACCGATTTTCGATCGCAAAAGAGAAGTATTCTTGTATGAGTTGTTGTTTCAATCCGGAAAAGTACTTCAGGATAAAATAAAACCTGGAGAAGCCGAAAACACTGATAAGGATAGTGCTTCACAAGGGATAGAAAGTGTCTTTATTTCAGGTTTGAGGCATTTCAGTAATGGTAAGCCGGCTTTGATAAAGTTTAATCGTCAAATGATTTTAAATGGCCTACCATTTATGTTTCCAAGCGATTTATTGGGAATTGAACTTGAAGAAGATACAGACCCGGAAAAAAAAGTAACGCGTTCCCTGGAAAAAATGAAAAATTCCGGATATCTGATTATGGTAAACGACCGGTTGTTTAATGAAGGGGATATCTCATTGGTTAAGCTGGCAGATATTGTCGGAGTGGATTTCCGTTCTTTGGGTCTTCAAAAGCGTTTTTCAATTTTTGAGAGTGATTATGCACGTCCCCGGTTCTTGGCACGAAGCGTTGAGACGTCTTCTGATTTTGAAACCGCAGCAGAAATGGGTTACCATTATTTTCAGGGAGGATTTTTCTGCAAAGCAGACCTTGTGCCGGTACGGAATATCCCGGGATACAAACTGAATTTTATTAGAATATTAAAAGAGATTAATAAACCGGAAATTCAATTTGATGAAATTGAAAATATTTTAAAAAGAGACATCTCGATAACTTACAAATTGCTTCGTTTTGTAAATTCGGCAGCTTTCGGGTTACGAACTACC
>JAKAGC010000534.1 GCA_021817755.1 Acidobacteriota bacterium
CAGGAAATTAAAACTCAATTAAAAATTGATTCCTAATTTTTTGAACATAGATTATTTCTATGCCCGAAAAGCCATTTTCAAAAAGTTTTCTTAAAGAAAATAGGTGACTCTATTTTTTTTTTGTGATAAAATAAAGAATAGAGGAATACTGGGAATGTTCAGGTATCCAAAGTGTAAAATACGGTTAATTTATATTGCGATATCCGTTATGCTTTTTTACGGTTGTTTATACCCTCAATCCTTCAAAGTACAACAATATTCAGAGCAAACCGATTTACCCTCCGCATTTGTTTATGATATATTGCAAGACCAAAATGGAGTAATTTGGTTCGCTACTCGTGGGGGCGTTGCCTCTTTCGATAGTAACAATTGGAGAAAATTTAAACTAAGTGATGGACTTTTAGTACTCCCTACTTGCCAGATTGAAACCGATTCATCTGGCCGAATTTGGGCTATCGGCGAAGGTTCACTTGGAGCTATTCAAGTTTCATTATATGATCTTCAATCTGGTGACCGATGGACGCGCCCCAACTTAAAATTTCCTCCCGAAATATTTTATACTTCAATCACATCCTTTCAACTACTTGAATTTCCCAAATGGAAAACACCCTTACTAGTAATTGGAACTAGTGATAAAGGTCTATTTCTACTCTCTGAAAAAAAATGGATATGCCTCAATTCCCAAAATGGTCTTGCCAGCGATTCAATTAATGGAATTGCAATTGAAGGGATGCATATTTACCTTGCTACGAGTAATGGTTTATCTTTAATTACAATGCATCCGGATGGAGATTATGAAATCAATAATAATCTGTATTCGTCTTCAAAGACCCTCCCATCACATAATATAATGGGTATCGCCATTGAGAAAAAAGACAAATTCCCCGGATGGAAATTACCCGACAATAGAATTTGGATATGCGGTGGTCAATGGTTCGGGTATTATTACGAAAAATCTCCAAAAACATTCCACCTGGCTACAAATAAGCTACCAATTATTGAAAAAGTTGATCCTATAAGAATATTACCGGATTATCAGAATGGGATTTATATTGGCGATCATTATGAATTATATTATTACGATTTTACCCAAAAAACTATTTCACCTTTAGATTTTATTAATGGTTTGATAGGTGGCGGTTGTAATTCATTACTAATCGACTTTGAAAAAAATATTTGGATTGCTTGTGATAGGGGTGCCAGTAAAATTTCAAACCGTATTTTTTCTAATTACCAGCAAATACACGGTTTACTAGAAGACGAAGTTACAGCTATAACCGAAATAACGCCGGGAAAAATACTACTTGGGCATAATCTAGGTCTTTCAATATATAACGGAAAAGAATTCCATCGCATTCCCTTTGAAAATGTAATAAAAAACGATAAATCAATATCGAGAGTACTGGATATAAAAAAAGATTCGGAAGGGAATATATGGATGGCTCTTTCTTGGGCCGGTCTTGCAAAATACTCTCCCAAAAACTCTCAAATAACCCATTATCATGAATCGGAAGGACTTCCCAAAAAAATTATTGCTCTTTTTATTGATCATAAAGATAATATTTGGATAGGTTCAGAAGAGGGACTTTTTTTTTCCCCAAGGGGAGCTAATCACTTTTCATTGAAGCGAATTTTAAATGCAAATTATTTAAATATTCGAAAATTATATGGACGAAATGGCGAACTCCGATTTATAGGTACCCTTGATTCCGGCATTTACGAATTAAATAATGGAAATTGGACAAATTACAGATCTCCCAAAGATCCCCTCATCAATTCAGTATATTCAATTTATGAAACATCTGATGGTCAAGTTATGATAGGAACTTTAAAAGGTCTTTATACTATTCAAAACAAGACTCTCATTCCTTTTAAGTTTATCAGTCGAGATTTGAATCGTCCAATTTTTTTTATTCTAGAAGATAAAAAAAATCGCCTTTGGTTTGGAACAGATAATGGTGTTTATTTGTGGAAAAATAATGTATTAAAACATTTTTCCATTGCTGAAGGAATGATCGGTCGAGAAACGAATCGAGCCGCTGCTTTAGAAGATAGTAATGGCCTTATTTGGATAGGAACTAATCGAGGTGTTTCTGTTTTTAATGATTATTTTGATTTCAGTGATAAATATATTCCTATCCCAAAGCTCTCTCTTACAGATATTGAAGTCCCTGGAAATAGAATCGATTGGCGTTCTGGTAAAAATATAGAAATTACGCCTCTACACAATTATATTTCTTTTTCTTTTCGTGGGATTTCTTTTTCTGATGAGCGGGCTATTCGATTTCAATATAAATTAGATGGATTTGATAGAGAATGGTCAGGAGAAAATTATCCATATAATCAAATTATTCGTTATCCGCAATTGCCGCCTGGACATTACCGTTTTCATCTCAAAATGAAAAGCGCACAAAATGCATGGAGCCCAATTATATCCTCACCCTTAATAATTGTGTTAAAACCCTTCTATATGCGTTGGTGGTTTATTTTTTTAATGGTGATTGCTTTTGGTTTTATTATTTTTAGTATTCAGAGATATATTAATCAAAAGCGATATTCTCACATTCTCGAAATTGAAGTCAAAGAACGCACGGATCAGCTTCGTGCAAAAGAACAACAATATCGCGATTTGTTTGAAGATTCAAAGGATATGGTATTCATCACTACTCCTGAGGGAACATTTCTCGATATTAATACTGCTGGTGTTGCTCTTTTCGGGTATGATTCAAAGAATGAGATTCTTAATATTAAGTCAACTCAACAACTCTATAAGATTCCAGAAGAGCGAGAAAAATTTCGTGATGCTATTGAATTAAATGGTTTTGTAAAGGACTATGAACTTGAATTCCTCAGAAAAGATGGAGAACCAATTACTGCACTTTTAACAGCAACCCTTGTAAGAGATAAATCAGGAAAAAGTATTGTTTATAGAGGAATAATCAGGGATATCACCCGCCAAAAAAAGTTAGAAGCTCAATTAATCCAAGCTCAAAAGATGGAAGCAATCGGAACCTTGGCTGGTGGTATCGCGCATGATTTTAATAATATTCTCGGTGTTATAATGGGGTATTCAGAAATGGCATTGGATGATCTGCATAGAGATAATCCAATTTTCCATAATATGGAACAGATACATATTGCCTCGATGAGAGCGTCAGAGCTTGTCAAACAAATTCTTGCATTCAGTAGACAAAATGATAGAGAACGAAAACCATTACATCTTACTCCACTTGTTAAAGAATCATTAAAATTATTACGTTCAACAATACCTGCAACAATCGAAATTCGCCAGGAAATTAACGCGGATTACGATGTAATACTTGCGGATCCTACCCAGATTCACCAAGTAATGATGAATCTCTGCACAAATGCAATACATGCTATGAAAGACCGGGGAGGAATTCTGCTTGTTACATTAGATGAACTCTATCTTGATCTTGAGTCCGTAGAAAATTATAAAGATTTAAGAGCAGGTGATTATCTTCGTTTAACTGTAAGCGATACAGGACACGGTATTCCTGAAATTGTAATGAAGCGTATCTTTGAGCCATATTTTACTACAAAACAAGCGGGAGAAGGAACTGGAATGGGGCTGGCTGTAATTCATGGGATTGTTAAAAGTTACGGAGGAGATATCACTGTATACAGTGAACCTGGAAGAGGAAGCACATTCCATATCTATTTGCCTATGGCGCAAGGTGAAACAGCGGACGCATTAGTCGCACTGCAAGATATTCCGGGAGGAAATGAACATATCCTTCTCGTTGATGACGAAGTCATGCTGACCAGGGTTGAAGCACGCATGTTAAAGCGTTTGGGCTATTCTGTTACTGAATCTTCAAATCCCGAAGAGGCTTTAGAATTACTTCGAAATTCTCCAGATTTTTTTGATCTTATTTTTAGTGATATTAGATCGGAA
>JAKAGC010000535.1 GCA_021817755.1 Acidobacteriota bacterium
TCTTTATCACCGACTAAAATAGCACCGGATATGGATAAAGAAATATGGGATACTCCAGAAAAGGGGCCATTGGTTATACCGGGAACATTTTGGGTTACCCTGTACAAACGAATCGATGGTCAATATACTCTATTGGGAGAACCGCGTTCTTTTACTGTGGAATCCCTGGAATTATCTTCATTACCAAAAGTTGATCGAGAAGAGACACTGGCCTTCCAGGAAAAAGCAGGGAAGTTACAACGGGCGATTAAAGGAACAGAAGGCGTTATTAATGAAGCATTAATGCAATTGGAATATATCCATAAGGCGTTGTTGGATACTCCGGGATTAGATATGAAATTGGCTACAGAAGCATCAGAAATTGAGAAGAAGCTTATTCGTTTTCAATGGGAATTGAGCGGAGATAAAGTAAAGCAAGATATGTACGAACCGGTTAATTTGTCTTTAAGTCAGAGAATCGAATCTCAACTCACATCCACCTCTAAAATTACAGAAACTGCAAAGAAGCATTATGAACTTGCTGCCCGGGATTTTGAAGTATTACGGGAAAAAATAAAGCAGGTAATCGATATGGAATTGAAAACATTTAAAGATAAAGTGGAAGCTGCCGGAGCTCCTTGGACTCCGGGACGAGATATCCCGGAATGGAAAAACGAATAAAAACGTTTTGATAAAAACGTTTTTTTAATGAATTTTTTAAAGGGGCAACTTGATGTTGCCCCTTAAAGAGATGAAAATTATTTTTTTGTAGATAAATTTACTGCTTTTTCTGCATCGAGGATAGTATATGCATCGGGGGTCATATTAAATGATTTAAGCAGGATATCCCTTATTTCAACGGGTGAGAGTTTTGGATTCTGTTCTTTCATTAATGCAATAACTCCTGACACAATGGGGGCTGTACCCGAAAATCCCCAGGTGTATGGAAATTGGGAATCATTTACAAAATTGGTTCCGATAACATGAATAATATCTTTTCGATCATCGCCTACTGCGAATTCAATGGGTTCAGGAATTATAACGTCGTTTCGCTCTCCGTAATAATGAATGTAAACGAATGTGACACCCTTTTGTATAGCCTTCTCGATGGCTGCATCAAAATCTTTTTGTCGTTCCTGGGGAATGGGTTGATGACTTAAACTGATAATATTGGCGCCATTTGTGACTGCATATTCGATTCCTTTAATATATAAATCGGCATCACCGAATTTGTCTTTTCCGCAAATCCTTATAGGCATAATTTTAACATCAGGAGCTACTTTAACGAGTTCATTAGCCATCCATGTACCATGACCTGCTTCATCCTGAAAAACAGGTTCACCTTCGAGTACAGAGCCGGGTTTAACGAGACGATCTTTGAAGCTCGGAGCTTTGGAATCGAATAAATGATCCAATATAGCTACAGTTACACCTTTTCCGGTAGCATATTTCTGTGCGGATTTTACGTGTAAAGCCTGTCTGGTCCATTCTCCATCCAGCATTGGGCGAAGATTCAATAATAAACCGGCATCGAGGCATCCACCTTCAAAGTAATGCTTTATTTCAACTGTTCCTTTGGGATAATCCTTTAGAAAAAGTGCTGCATTTTCTTTTTTAAGAACTGCCCTTACCCACATACGAGGCTTAATTTTCGGAACAGGCATTCCAGCTTTAGTATTAGTCTGATTACTGGTATCGGATTTGATTATCTCACTAAAAACAGCCCAGATTACTTTCCTGTTTTTCAAACGTAGACGTTTTTTCATATCGGCAGGAGTAAGATTGGGCTCTTTGCTTTTTAAAAGAGCCAAAGCTGCTGTGGTAATATAAGCAGTTTCTTCAATATTACGATTAACTAATGCAATTGGTGTATTAAACGAGTTATCACCATCGAATCCCTGGTGTAATGCATATATATCAATAGGTTCAAGTTTCCAGAAACTGAGATTTCCAATCTGGTAAGCTCTCCCGAATAACCCATTGATAATGGCTCCTTTTTTAGATGCATCATTCACAAATTTCTGCCATTCGATATATCGTTTGGTCATCATCATGGGACCGAAATACGCTGGCAGAACTATAGTGGTACCTTTTCCAGTCCATTTTCCGATTGCGGTCAATGCATCATTATACTGATTTTCTGCAACAGGCCACATTATTAAAAGAATTTGAAAATGGGAGTTGGATGAGGTAGGTTTTAAAAATTCCGAGGGGTCAATTTGTTTTACTTCACTTCCGGGAGCTAATTTTGCAATTTTCTCAACCCATTTCGGGCCCTTATCCATAGGAGTGGTAACGACTCCTACTTTCACATTTTTTCCGGTTGAAATGGTCCATGCCTGTGGAAAGTTACAAAAATTGGTTACAAAATCCGAAGTGGGCATGATAAATTGAGTTTCCTCACAATAAATAAACGAAATACCCAATACAAGAATGAACACAGATAAAAGTAAAAATTTTCTCATTATTATCCTCCAGATTATTATTTTAGAGCAAAACAGGGTATATTTCAATACCTATTGACTTTAATCGGGTATTCTTCTAAGATTTTGGGATGATAAGATGAGCAAAATATTCGTTTATAAATACAATAGCGAGGTATACGTCAATGAAACGTTTTATTAAGCGTTTTCTCCCGGGTTCTATTCAGTCTTTTTCGAGGCGGTTGTATTATAGGTATCCAATTATCAGGCGATTATATTACTTCCCAATTAATATATGGGAAATGATTCGAGGAAAACGGGATAAACTTGTTCCCCCTCGCTCTATGATTTTTGTGGGAGATGGAAATTTTGAAAGTATCGGGAACGAATTTCTTGATTATTTTATCCGCTTTTGCGACCTTCAACGTGACGCGAATGTGCTGGAAGTGGGGAGCGGTATTGGACGTATGGCAATCCCATTAACCAAATATCTGGATTCAAAGGGTTCTTATTCGGGAATGGATATCGTACAGGAAGGGATTGAATGGTGCCAAAAAAAAATAACTCCCCGTTATCCCAATTTTACATTCATACTCTCGGATATCTTCAATGAACAATACAATAGTAAAGGTAAATTCCGTGCCATGGATTACCATTTTCCATATAAGGATGAATCCTTTGATTTTGTATTTTTGACTTCAGTTTTTACCCATATGCTTCGCGATGATATAGATCATTATCTTGAAGAAATCTCACGGGTTCTAAAACAAGGGGGAAAATGCCTGATAACTTATTTTCTATTGAACGATGATGCTCGAACGTGTTTAAAAACAAAAGAAAACCGTTTTAAATATACGTATAAAGACAGTATGGTTATTGATCCTCACATGCCTGAAGCGAGTATTGCTCATCCGGAACACGAAATCCGGAATATCTATAAAAAATGGGGACTGGAAATCATGGATCCGATCCATTATGGTGATTGGTGTGGGAGAAAAAGCTTTGTTTCATCACAAGATATGGTGATCGCTCAAAAGACAAGTGGGAGCAATAACCATTGATTATGTTGGCTCTATGTGATAAAATTTGATTTAACAGGATTTTATTTTTAAGGAATTTCACTACAAGAGTGAAGTTAAGTCAAAAATTAAACAGTTTATTGAGCGATACCTTAAATAAAGGAGAGGGCGGAAGCTTATTAAAAACGCTTTTATTCATTATTAAATAGCGATTAGCAAAAAAAAATGGCCGTTGCATTTATTTTATTAAACCTATTGATGATATTTTCCTCTGTTCTTGCTGCAGGCCGAATTTCAAATAATGACTCTCTTTCGGAATTGATAACAACGGGATTTCTTTTTTATATCACTCAGGTTATACTCTCTATACTCTTTTTTGGTTCTATTGTAAAAAACCTGGAAATCTTCTATCTGATTTTATTCAATAGCATCATTTCATTTATTATCATTATTTCTTTAAGAAAGAGTATTAGAGCTTTTTTCAATCAAAACCTGAAA
>JAKAGC010000536.1 GCA_021817755.1 Acidobacteriota bacterium
TTCATCCTAGTTCGTTAAAAAAATTAATACTTGTCTTTTCCGGGAATCGATTGATTCACCATTCCGAAGTGTGAATGTCATAATTTTATCCCTTTTATATTGACTTTATAGCCCTTTCGTAATACTATCTTTTAATGAAAATTAAGAAACCATCCCAGTTAAAAATACCGGGCTCTGCTGAAGTTCCTTTCTGGAAGAAGAAATCTCTCTCTATGATGACCCCTGAGGAATGGGAGTCTTTGTGTGATGGTTGTGGAAAATGTTGTCTTGTTAAACTTGAAGATGATGAAACCGGTAAAGTATTCTATACGGATGTATGTTGTCATCTATTAGATAGCAGCACAGTCCGTTGTAAATCTTATCATACACGAGTTACTGACGTTCCCACCTGTGTTACACTCAATTGTAAGCGGTTAAAAGAGTTCAAATGGCTTCCTCGTTCTTGTGCTTACCGATTAATTTATGAAGGTAAAGATCTTCCTCCGTGGCATCATTTTGTCTCGGGGAGTAAGGAGGAAGTTCATAAGCGTGGGTACTCTGTCAGGGGAAAGGTTATTTCGGAAAATTCAATTGATTTTGCAGAAATCACAACCCATATCAAACTTTGGCCTCACTGCGCTTAAATTCAATTCTATTCTAAAACCATTATCAATCCACAATAAATCCGGTTAAGTGTAATAAATTTATAAAAAATTTTGTCGGGGTTTCAGGGGCGGGTTTTTTAAAACGAGCCCCTGAATAAAGCCAATATCATTCAGACACAAAGCCATCGTCTTGGTCGTCGCGTTTCATTTCTTTTAATTGTTTGAACATCGATTTCATATCCATAATTCCACCGATACCGAACCAGATTATCACGATTATGGAAATGGCCAGGTTGATATAAACGAAGTATTTCCAGTAATCCATCCAGGAAGAGGGAGAAGCAGGTGAAGTCAGGTTATAGATCGTTCCTATGATAAACACCAATGTCCATGCAAAGGTCCACGCATAGGATGAGATATAAATGAATTTATCGCCCCGGGTAAATTCTTTTCCCATGCCCAGAGCTTTCCAGCCTTTTGCCGCAGTTTCGTCGATAATTTTCATCTCACCTTCTATCGCGTATTTCCCACGGTGTAATAAACGGTCCAGGTCGAACGCTTTCCGTTTTCCCAGAAGGGAGACCAGTACATAGACAAGCGATGCACCGGCAATGGAGATACCCCAGAACCATTGGCCATTGATCGGAAAATCTTTATAGATTTGGTGGAGAATAATACCCCCTACAGAGATAGTCGAACCTGTAAGCATAGCGCTCCATGCTGCGGCTGTAGTTCCCCGTTTCCAGTAGAGGCCTCCGATGATAACCGCACCCGAACCACCTGCAAAGATCGCGCCTGTAATAGCAAAGAACAGGTATATATTCTGGGATTGTTTGAATAGTAAGCTAAAAAAGAAAATAAAAACCGCCACAGCCGTAATGGACCAGCGCAGTGCGCGGATATGTTGATCTTTTGAAAACGGTTTCCGGCGGAACGGCATGATCACGTCCTGGATGAATATGCTTCCCCAGGAGTGCAGGTATGTCGCATGGTTTCCAAGGAATGCAGCCAGCATCACCACCACGAAAGCCCCAATCATTCCTTTCGGTAGGAGGAATCGCAATACCAGAGGTACTTCCATCTGGCTTTTGATTTCAGTGGAGCCGATTGTTGCCAGGACTCCGTTAACTTTTTGGGCAATACCCATGAAGTTCGGATGGGCGAGGACCGTAATCGCCACGATGGGGATGAATACCATGAAAAGAGTGCGCGGGTAATTGCGCCAGTTTCCCAAAACCTGCGCCATTTTGGATTCGTGTGCGCTTTTGGCCGATGAATTATAACCCTGTGTCCCTTGCCATGACATTGTATTATAAACGAATCCAACCAGTCCGATTAAGAAGTACCAGAAATTAAAATCTTCCACCCGGCTTGTTTTAAATGGATCGATTAAAGAGGCATCGGGAGGAGCAGCCGTCAAGACCGATGCGATCTGGGACCAATCGATGACCACCAGGAAATAGATCACCATAATAATAAAGACCGCATTGGAAAAAAGCCCCTGGAGGAAATCGGTAATAATAACGGCAATCTGGCCTCCGCCGAATACGAAATAGAGCGATAGTCCCAGGAGGAGGAGCATTAAAAGCGCAAATGTTGAAATCTCGAGGCCCAGAAGCGAAAAGGATGTCGGTAGATTACAAAAGTAGATAAAAAACCGTGCACCCACTGCCGGGAAAATTCCAAAATTGATAATGCCTGCCAGGAACGCGACTAACCCTGCAAATATGCGGAATTTCCGGCTGTAACGGGTTTCAAAGAATTGCGCCAGTGTTAATGCACGCGTCTGCCGGAACCGGTAATATACCCATCCCGACACGGTTACTATCAGGATTGCCACTGCCATGGATAATTGCCACCACTGAAGGCAGAACCCTGATTTGAAGTACAATTGGAATTCTCCGATTACCGTAATGGAGCCCAGCATTGCCATTCCCATGGATACGCTGATAATATATCGCCCTGCTGTACGTCCCGCTGATAAAAAATCGGCCACGCTCTTCATGTACCTCTTGCTGAACATTACACTGTAAACCATAAGCACAAGCCCTACACCAATGATTGTCAAATCGATCCACGACATTGTCATTATTGCATTTCCTCCATTATTTGTTTCTGCCTCCGGCGGGCAAACCCCCTCGACTGGGATTAATTCTAAAATTTAATTATAACATAGATTTCCAGCCGATTCAAAGGGTGAAAAAATCATCACATTTTCCCGAACGGGACTAAACCTGACTATCATTTTTTCTTTTATTATTGAAAGAAATTTTACCCATAAATTTATGCAAGCAATAAATGTCATAATACAATACCTGACTCCAAAACTCAAACCTTATTTTTTTCTCAGAGGAAAAAATTATTTTTTTGATTTTAGTTTAAATTTGTGTTAATTTATACACTATGAGTGTACAAAACGACAGAAAACTAAACCGGCTGATTTTAAACTGGCCCAAAGGGACGGTTAATACTGCCGAGTGGATGGTTGCTCAGGGCTTTGGACGTAGTCTAATTGATAAATACAAAAAAAGCCACTGGATATCTTCCATCGGGAGAGGTGCCTATATCCTTCCCGGTGATCGGGTGGATTGGGCTGGAGGTTTATTTGCCCTTCAACAACAGTTGAAATTAAACATCCATGTTGGGGGTAAAACAGCATTGCAACTAAAAGGACTTGCCCATTTTTTAACCCCTGAAATAAAAAAAATCACTCTTTTTGGTATTGCCAAACAAAAACTTCCGGTGTGGTTTAAAAACTACGACAGGGGGGTGGAAGTGGATTATATAAATACGAACCTGTTTAGCAAAGATATTGGGATATCCAATTATGATTATGGCAACTTCACTATAAATATCTCCTCAGCAGAACGGGCAATTATGGAGACGTTGTTTCAGGTCCCCCTCAAACAGACATTTACAGAAGGCTCTCTACTGATGGAACATTTAATAACACTGCGAGTAGACCTAATTGGTGAATTGTTGGAAAATGCGTCCTCCATTAAAATGAAGAGGCTTTTTTTGTACCTGGCGGAGAAACATGCTCTTCCCTGGTTTGATCAATTAGATATGTCTAATATTGATATCGGAAGCGGGAAGCGAGTTATTATCCCCGGTGGTGCTTTCAATATTAAATATGGGATTACCGTACCCAAATGAAAGCCAATAAAAATATCTACTATCGCCAGGCAGAGTTGATGCTTCACGTTTTGCCCTTTGTAATGAAATGCGATTGTTTTGCGTTAAAAGGGGGTAGCGCAATAAATTTTTTCCTCCGAGATTTACCCCGGCTATCTATTGATATAGACTTAACATATCTTCCTATCGAAAGCAGAG
>JAKAGC010000537.1 GCA_021817755.1 Acidobacteriota bacterium
TTCTTTCAAGGGGTGCTCGACACCTAATCCATCATCCGATGGAACTTACAACATTTCTTTAACAGGATCGGTTATTATCTAAGAACACTCTTATTTGAGTAAATCTTCGATATTTTTTCCTACAATATCCTGCGCGATTCGAATAAACCGTGCCACTGCTTCCTGGGTATCCGGCATATCGACAGCGTCGTTTTTCGAAATTTTTGTAAGTTGTGCCAATTTCATCCTGCCGACTGTTCCTGTTTTTTCTTCGACAATCTTATAAATTTTTTCTAGTTTGGCTCCCATTTGAACCTCTTCTATTTTGTCAATGCATCCTCAAATGCATCGATTACTTTGGGGATAGCCACATTCAACAGTAATCCCAATGGTGTTTGGGGACCATCGATAAGCATTCCCCACTGGTAATCGCCTAATGGAATTACTACCACTCGTTTTTTATCTGCAAGATCCAGCATGTAATATTGACCTAACACCGGAAACCCTGACTCTTTCAACGTTTTATTCATTTGTTGAGTAATCCGGTTAAAAAGAGCACTGGCTTTGGGTTGACTGTTTAAGCCGGCAATTGCCTGACCATCACTGGTCACCCAGATATCTGTTGCCAGTAATCCGTCTCCCAGGTCTTCTTTCAATACTTTAATAGCTTCTTGCAATCGTTTAATATTCATTTTATTCTCCTGTATTTTTAATCCCTCTTGTTCTTTTTCTTCCCCCGGTAATATCGCGGGGAATTCATCTGTATTTTCCATTTGGGAATTGGATTCCATTAATTTATTCTTTTCATCGATACGGCGGTGTGCTTCCAATATCAAATATGAAATGGAATTGTCTATTTTTTTCATTGTCCGTTTGCATTTCTTCTCGATATCGATCTCAGCTTCTCCCAATGTGATAATTTCAAAGGCTGCCTCTTCTCCTTCTTTGTCGCCTATTACCGCATCGATCAACGCTCCTGCTGAAAAATACATATAACCTGTTTTATCAGTGGAACGTACTGTTAAGGTGCAGGTTTCTCTTTCCATTCCTATTACTTGTAAAAAGGATGTTAACGATATCCCTTTTACAAAACCATCGGATTTTGCCTGTAATCCTTCGCAAATCCGTGCTTCAAGGATATCCAGATCCAATGGTTTCTCTAAATATTGAAAAGAACCGATACTATGAAGTTCTTTTTCGATTTCCGGGGTTCCAAAGGCTGTTATAACAATAACAGGCATATTTTTATGGTTCCGGCTGATATAGGATAATAACTCGAAACCGTTCATTTCAGGCATTTTTAAATCTGTAATTACCAGATCTATTCCCGATGATTTCAATATTTCAACAGCTTCTCTTCCATTGCCTGCCATAAATAACTTATAATCGCATTCATTTGTTGGGAATGCATCTGCCAGGCTCAAACGGAACATCTCATCATCATCGACAATCAAAACACTCGGCATTATTTCTATTCCTTATTTTTTAATTTTACTTTAGAAACAATATTAGCAGGATTGATACCAGGACGGTTATACTTTCAAAAGCATCCTATATCGATGATTTTCATTTTTTCAGGATAATTACCTACCCAAAATGAATAGTCCATTTTGAACTAGTCTTGCTTATTTTGCACCATTTCACTATTACGGATTCCATATTCTTTCAATTTCCGTTTTAATGTCGATAATGAAATACCCAGAGTGCGTGCGCTTTTTGATAAATTCCCCGAGCAGGTTTGTAAGACATAGTGTATATAATCTTTGTTTATTTCTTCCAGGGTTTGCAATTTCCCACCCGTTGAAGAGGCGTTGCCTCCTGTCTGCCAATTCGCAATCGTTGAAAAATCAGGGTTCACGATTGTACCTGATTTTTCTTCCCTGTTACCGATTAGAAGAGACGGGTAGAGGATATCTCCGTGTAGAAGTATTGCCCGTTCGATAATGTTTTTTAGTTCTCGAATATTTCCAGGCCATGAATAATTCCTTAATTTATCAAATTCGTTTTCCGGGATACTTATCTTGCGTTTTCCAGCGATTTGCGATATAAAAAAACCGCATAACTCCGGTATATCTTCTTTTCGTTCCCGAAGAGGCGGTAAATGGAGTCTCAGTACACTTAACCGGTAGAATAAATCTTCTCTGAATTGTTTTTCTTTGACTCCAATTTCCAGGTTGGAGTTGGTAGCTGCAATGATGCGGACATGCACAGGGATAAGCGATTGTCCTCCAAGGCGTCTTATTTTTCCATCGTCCAGGACTCCCAGTAATTTTGCCTGGAGGTGTAGAGGCATCGCTCCTATTTCATCCAGGAGCAGAGTTCCACCTTCTGCGATTTCGAATATTCCTTTTTTCATTCCTGAAGCACCCGTGAATGCTCCTTTTTCATACCCGAATAGTTCCGATTCCACTAAATTTTCCGGAAGTGCTGCACAATTAATATAAATAAAAGGCGCCTCCGAATTATTACTTTTGAAATGAACCACATGGGCAACCACGTTTTTTCCAGTTCCAGTCTCTCCTGTAATTAACAGTGGGGAATCCACAGACGCCGCCAAGTGGAGCATGCGTTCGATATCTCCCCTACCTCCGAAATTTCCAACCAGTAAACTGTTTTCTTTCTCTTTTTTTAACCTGTAATTTGAAAATTGAGATGTTTTTTCCAGTTCCAGTACCCGGAAAGCCCGTTCGATGGCCAGGTGTAATTCTTCCAGATCGATCGGCTTCGAAAGATAATCATAAGCTCCTGCTTTTATCGCTTGTAAGGCATTATCAAAAGTCGGGAATGCCGTTATAAAAATGATTTTTGTTTGATCGTTAAGTTCCAGGATCGGCTCGCATAGAGTGACACCCTTTCCATCCGGTAATTTCTGGTCCAGCAGTACCACATCAATTTTATGTTGTGAGCAAATCCTCAGCCCCTCTGTCTTATTAAAAGCCGCAAATACCTCGATGCCTTCCGATGAAAAATCATCGATCAATGCCTGGCAGAATACTTGATCATCGTCTATGACCAATAACGTACGGTTTCGATCAATAGTTTTCAATGTGATTCTCCGGTAAATAAACGATAACGGTTGTCCCTTCGTTTTCAATACTTTGAATTTCGATAGTTCCATTCATACGGGTGAGAATTTTTTTAACAATGACAAGACCAAGGCCTGTGCCTTCCGTTTTCGTTGTAAAAAACGGTTTGAACATATTTTTTTTATATATATCGGTTAATCCGATTCCATTATCTTTAATCTCGATTGCGGTTCGTCCGCTTCTTTTGTAGCAAAGAATAAAAATCGATTTAATTTCTCTTTCCTGGAGTGCGTCTACTGCATTGCTTATGAGATTTAATAATACCTGGTGTAAAGCTCTAGGGTCCGCATGAACCACTAATTCTTCGGAAATAACATCCAATTCAAGGGAGATATTTCTTTCATGGATATCATCGATAACCAATCCCACAAAATTTCTTAGAAATTCTCCCAACCGTATCTCTTCAAATTCCATCTCTTCGTACAGATTGAAATTTTTAAAAGACCGGAGAAGGTATTCCATCCTGTTAATTTGAGAAAGAACACGATCCGTATATTCCAGGATTTTTTCTTCTGAGAATTTACCCAAATTTTTCTTTAAAACACTCATTGTCATTTTAATAGCATTCAACGGGTTCCCGATTTCATGCCGGATTGAGGAAAAGATATATCCCAGTTTTTTCATTAAATCCACTGATTCGGCAATCGATTCCAGCCGTTTTTTTTCTGTGATATATTGATTAATTATAATAATCTGGTCATCCAGGAAGGGTAGTAATCTTATCTCGAAAAATTCCTCCGTATTACCTATATTCAATGAATATTCAAGGCTAATAAGCGATTTTGTCTCATGGAGTTCATCCAGGGCTTTGTTTATTTTTGTAAACACATCCGGTGGTAATATCCGG
>JAKAGC010000538.1 GCA_021817755.1 Acidobacteriota bacterium
GATGGACAGTTGAAGGAGAAGAGATTATTATAAGTATTTAATGATACTTTTTAATAATAAAATTGATTATAGATTTATATCTCGTTTAATTAATTCCACAATACCTTCCAAATTCTGTGGAAGAGCAGATATAATACTTTTGTCTACATCATAACTGATGGGAAGCTCTGTCGATTTGGGAGAAGGGCTTAACCACGGTAAAAAATAAATTATAAAGAAATTGGGCAAGATTTAATGTTGTTTTACTTGTTTCTAATATCTGGAATTGATAACGCTGCACATATTTTTCTCACAAGTTTATCTGATATCTCTACATGGCGTGGAATTGCTTCAATATGACCAGTTCCCGGATTACACCAAAGTGAATGGGCACTCCCTTCTCTTTTTAAAAAACACCCATATTTACGAAGGTGTTTGAGTAAAGCACTGTGTTACATCCTATTTAAATGACTTCTCGCATGAAATTTCTTGGTAATCCGCGCATAATATCAATTCGGCGATCTTCCAGTATCAGTGATATCGCTTCACTTAAACTTTGCTTCGCTTCTTCTTTGGTTTTCCCCTGACCATTTGCACCCGGAATTTCTGGATAATTAGCTATATACCATTTATCATCCTTTTCGATTATTGCCTTAAACTCGTTATGCACAGTATACCTCACAGTTAATATTATAGTATGATAAAAGGTAAATTTCAACCCCTAATCCCCATGGATGTAAATCCTTGATATTCGTGAGTTGAGTTAGTCTATATCACTAACAGTTTTTTTTTATTCATCCATTTCCACTTCATCTTCTTTAGTTGGGATTCTAATATTGTTGTTGGTTTCAATAGATTTTTTCCACAGTTCAAATTGTTCGGCTTTCTTGCCTTGTTTTCCGAATAATTCGCCTTAGTTCCTCCTGCTAAGGCCAATGCAGTAAGTTTGTTCAACCCCATCTTTTAATAGTTCCATTTATCTCCTATTAATATCTACAAAAATCAAATTTACGGGATTAAAACTTCATACCAAAAGATAATTAACTCCTCATTTAATTAAGGAATAAGTAAAGAAGAACAGTGCTCGAATATCATATTAATTATCTGTCTCTCTCTTAGAACACATTTCCCACCCTCGATAATTCAGGTGGTCCTCGCAAAATAATTTTTAAACAGTTTGAAATTCATATAACTCGATGAGTTTAACTTTCATATCCATCGACTTTAAATGATCTAACTTTATGTCTAAATTGAGGAAAGAAATTATAAAACTTACTCCCACTCAAAGCCAATTTTTCTTCCCCCAACCCAAACTCAAACTCTTGCGTTACTTAATTCCACCGGAGGAACAGTCTCCAAAACAGCAAGAAAAGAAATTACTACCCCCAGAACACTCTCAAGAGTAATAAGAAAGAAAATTTCTGTAAGAATAACGATTTCAAGAGTAAGAAGAAAAGAGTTTTCCATAAGAATTACAGTTACAAGAGCGACAAGAAAACAATTTTCTGTCCCAGGAATACTTTCAAGAGCAAGAAGAAAGGAAATTTCCACAGGAATTACAGTTACAAGAGCAGCAAGAAAGCAATTTTCTCTCTCAAGAATAGTTTCAAGAGAAGGAAGAAAGGAAATTTCTGTAAGAATAACGTTTTCAAAAGTAATAAAAAAAAATTTCTTGCAGAAAGTGGCACTACCCAATCAAAAAGTGGCACCTTATTAAAAAAAGAAATCTCGTTCGCAATCGCGAACCCTAATAAATCCGGATTCTTTCAAGCAAAGTACAATCCAGTTGATTTACTCCCCAACAGATATCCCTTTGAATCCCCTTTATATTGTATCAAAATAATAGATTAATCGATTATTTTTCCCCCAGATAAACCAATTTCGTACCAGCAAAGATTAAAATCAATTTTTTCAAAGTAACTTGACCATTCATTCTTTCAAATCTTTTATCTTTACTATATTTTTCTAATTGATTCTCTCCTTCCTCTTTCAATCCGTTTAACAACTCCACACCCTTTTTCGATTTTTTATATTCTGATGGTTTCAAATACTTTATTTCGATTATATAACTATACTTTAATGCCGGGTATTGAGCCAAAAAAGGCTCCAGTACCAGGTCCGCATATCCTTTATTTAACTCTTTCTCCGACCATATAAGATACAATTCCGACAAACCCAGGTAAACATTAAAAAAGGCCTGTATAGATTTTTCACCCCCAATCAAATCTCTTATTCCCGTAGATGAATCCATTTGTTCCCCAAGATATTCCATCAACGGTTTCCATTCTCCATGGAACGCCATTCCTTTCATTAACGTTTCATAAGTCTTAAGGGAAATTTTCAAAATACCCGTCTCTTCGTAAGTCTCTTTGATATAATCATAATACAATCGCTTGATCGATTCATTTGGAATCCCAAGAATTGCTTTGTTTTCTTCATCCCGCCCTATAATCGTTAATAGGCCAAAATAATACAACAGCGATGCAAAATTATCCGTTTCTATCAATTTTCTAACCGGGAAACTCCTTGTAATTCTCGTATGAACATTTCCAATTTCAATAATTTCTCGAAGTTGCGAAAAATTACCATTAACCATCCGCGTTCCTTTTTTATCGATAATAATCAGATAGCGTAGTTTTTGATAATCCATGCGTACATTTTCATCGATCAGCAAAGCCGGAATTTTAAAGTCCTTCATATATTCCCTTAAAAAGTAAAGAACATGAACCGAGTTAAATACTTCACTATTCGCATCCATTGAAAACCGGTAATGATCGTACCAATACTCCATAATCTCCAATAATTCCCCAGTAGAATGTTTAAATTCCCCTCCCTGCCTGTAATAATCGATCATCGTTTCCACTTCTTTTTTTGTAAAACCCATTATTTCATTAATATCAGAATCCAATGAAATATTCGTAGCGATATTAAATCCTGAAGTTACATCATCCAGAGTAATCGGAGATACTCCACTTACAAATAAACGGGAAATAGGAGCACCACTCCCCGTTGTCCCAGCTTTTATCACATTGAAAAAGGCACGTAAAAATCCTTCTCCATGAGTAATATCCTGAAAAGCCTGTTCACCCGAATGTGATAATATCGTATTGGCAAAATTATCGTACTCATCGATTATCACATATAATTTCTGTTCTTTCATCGAACAATATCTCAAAAATGTATCCATTACTTCAGGAGAACTACTTTTTGAATTAATTTCGATTATCACTTCTCTAATATCCAGTTCAAGGTATTTTTCATATTTAGTAATAAATAAATTAACTGTATTTTTAACATTAGTTAAAAAAGCTTCCTCAACACCCGATTTGCCAGGTGAAACCCTTGAAAAATTAAATTTTAAAATCAGATAACTACTATGTTCAGCAGTTGGATTATTGTGAATCGTTGTACCCTCAAAAATCCCATTGAATTCTTCTCTTCGAGCAATATCGTAATAATCTTCCAGGATACCAAGGAATAAAGATTTCCCGAACCGGCGAGGGCGAATCAAAAACAGATACCTTCCTTTATTTTCTATATCTCTGATAAACCCCGTTTTATCCACAAAATAATAATTTTCTTTACGAAATAAATCAAAATCCGATACCCCGTAAGGGTTCATTTTTAATTTCTGCTCTTTCATCATGTACCTATCTTAACCCAAAAAATCCCCATTGTCAATCCTGTTGCCCAATCTCAAAAAAATCACAAGTATTTCACATTTTACACTCCCTGATAAAAAATCCCACTCCCGGAAGTCCCTCCTGGTTAAAGATATCCAATATATGACTCCCAATAGCCCCCATATCAGCCAAACCTCTTAATCCATCCAGCATCTCCCGCGAAGAAATTCCAAATCCTGCCGCAATTGGCAATTCCGTTCGCTCCTTTAACATTCCAAGAAACTTCAATCCCCTTTCATCCACTCCCG